>NZ_JAAGPS010000038.1:0-53519 GCF_017105025.1 Paraburkholderia sp. Ac-20336
CACCGCCGCCGCGAGCAGCAGGTGCAGGGCGGGCGCCATGCCGCGCGCGAGCAGCGCCCCGCCGACGGCCGCGCCGAACATCCCGCCGAGACTGAACATGCCGTGCAGCGACGACATGATCGGCTTGCCGAGCGCTTTTTCGACGGCGCTCGCCTCGGCGTTCATCGCGACGTCGAGCGTGGCCATGCCGGCGCCGAAGATCGCCAGCACGGCCAGCAGGAGCCCGTACGACGGCACGACCAGAATCAGCGCCGCGCAGGCGGCCATCGCGAGGCCGCCCGCAAGGCAGGCGCGGCGCGTGCCGACGCGCGCGATCCACGATCCGTTGGTCACCATCGCGCCGATCGAGCCGCCTGCGACGGCCAGCAGCGCGAACGACAGCATGGCCGCATTCAGATGGAAGCGGTCGCGCACGGTCGGCACGTGCACGCCCCACGACGCGTACATCATGCCGGCGATAAAAAACAGCGCCATCGTGGCGACGCGGGCCCGTTGCCGCGCGGTGACGGGCAGGTCGCGATGGGCAGCGGGCAGGACGGCGAATTCGGAGGCGGGTTGGTCGGGCACGAAGGTCTCGAAACGGGGGGCGCGTATGAAGGCGCATTGAAAGCGGACTTGAGATTTTATCGAAGCATGCTGTCCTATGCTTGGAAGGCCGGAGCCGGGCACGTACGATGGCGCGAGCTCCGTGTGGCAGGGCGGCAGAGTGCGTCGCCAGGTTTTTTATGGGCGATGTGCCGGCCGTTTGCCCGTGTCATGCCGTTTGCCGCAATGTCGTGGCAGGCGTGCCGTCCATGCGGGTTGCCACGGCGTTCCGCGAGCTTGCTGCCGTCTTCGTGCGCCGCTCCGCCTGTCGCCCATTCATCGAGGTACGTCGACTTGAACATTCCCGCTCATGCTCCGCTGCACCTGTTGCACACGGCCGCCGTCGGCACGCTCGCCACGCATGCGCGCGGGCCCGGGGGCTTTCCGTATCCGTCGGTGTTGCCGTTCGCGCCGGACGCGCGGCATCGTCCGACTATTCTCATTAGCCGGCTCGCCGAGCACACGCATAACCTGCTCGCGGACCCGCGCGCCGGCTTTCTGGCGGTGGACGCACCCGACGGCGACGTCCTCGGCGGCCAGCGCGCCACGCTGCTCGGCACCTTCGAGCCGGCCCCGGAGTTCGTGCGGCGCTACCTGCGATATCACCCGGAAGCGGAGCGCTATCTGATGCTCGGCGATTTCTCGTTCTGGACGATGCAGATCGAACGCCTGCGGTATATCGGCGGATTTGGCGCGATGGGCTGGCTCGACGGGGCGGAACTCGATGCGCTGCCGCCGCTCGGCGCCGATGAGGAGAACGCGCTGCTCGACGAATTCGGCCGCCGGTTGAGCGGCACGGAAGGCGTGGAATTTCTAGGCATCGACCGCTATGGCGTCGATCTGAAACAGGCGGGTATGCGTCGCCGCTGCACATTCGACGGCGCGCGATTGGACGCTGAAACATTGCATGCGGCGCTCGAAGTTTGCATCGAGCGATATGCGCATTAAGCATTATTGTTTTTGGGAAAACCCCGGACATCGGCCACTGCTTTTGTCTTCGGCTCTATCTCAATAGAAGCGCTTATTACGATGAAAGTTCTCATGGCGTGAAATGTTGATGCGAATTCGCGATCTCAAAATAGCATTTGCTGCTAGTTAATCGCATAAATATGCGCTTCGCCGAGAATTTTTCAGCAACATGCGAAATCAGCTAATTGAAAGCTAATCGTGCGGATACCGCTACGGTGCCGAAATTTTTTGAAACGAATTTAAAATATTTGCGGCGAGTGCTTTTGCAGTTTTTCTATTTTGTGTTAATCTCGCCAAAATTCCGAGGTCTGAAACCTCAAAGAACGAGCCGACATAAGATCGGCGGTCATTTATCCATACGACAAGGGAACCTATGTCTTCCTACAAGGAACTCCTCGCACAGCGCGAGAAGCTCGAAAAGCAGATCGAAGAAGCGAAGTCACGCGAATACGCTGAAGTCTTGAATGAGATCAAGCAGAAAATGGTCGATTACGGTATTTCGCTGAGCGAACTCGGCGGTGGCCGTGCGGCGAAAAGCGTCAAGGCCGCCCGTCCCCGCGCGGGCGTTGCGCCGAAATACCGCGACCCGGAAAGCGGCAACACGTGGTCGGGCCGCGGCAAGCCGCCGCGTTGGATCGCAGGTCTCGATCGAGAAAAATTCCTCATCGAGAAATAATGCGATGGGCCGGAAAGTAAATCCTTCCGGTCCATAAGTAATAGGAATATCGGTAATGAGCAGCGCTTATTGCGCGTTGCCATAATCTCGGAAAGCCGCGCACCAATTCAGGGCGCGGCTTTCTGCTATTCAGACCTGCTGCTTTTTGTCGCAGGTGTCGCAGATAACTGGAACACGAATGCTTTTCGTTTAGATAAGCGGCTGATTCAAAAGGACTTTTTTCGCTATTCCCGACGTGCTTCGATGGTTGGCGGGTACAATAAAGAGATTGAACCTCTCCTTTTTCAAGATGCCGTCCGCTGACATCGCCCAATCGACTGAGAAACAGCGCGTTGCGCGTAAAAGTACTTTTGCGAGTATTGCCGTCAATACGGTATTGATGGCGCTGCAAGTCGCGATCGGAACGCTGGCGCACTCGCAGGCGCTCGTTGCCGACGGCGTCCATTCCCTTGCTGATCTGATTTCCGATTTTGTCGTGCTGATTGCCAATCGGCATAGCGGCGCAAAGCCCGATGCGGATCACAATTACGGACATAGCCGTTATGAAACGGTGGCTTCATTATTTTTAGGCGCGCTGCTTATCTCGGTCGGCGTCGGCATGTTATGGCGTGCCGGTACGCGCCTGGCCAATCTTGAAAACATTCCCGCCGTGCAGGTGAGCGCACTCGCGGTCGCGGTGCTCGTGCTCGTTTCGAAAGAGGCGCTGTTTCGCTACATGCTGCGCGAGGCGAATCGCGTGCGCTCGGCGATGCTGATCGCGAACGCGTGGCATGCGCGTTCGGATGCGGCGTCGTCGCTGGTGGTGGGGATCGGCGTGGTCGGCAGTCTCGCCGGCGTGCGGCTGCTCGATCCGATTGCGGCGGCGATCGTCGGCTTCATGGTGGCGCGCATGGGCTGGACCTTCGGTTGGGACGCGCTGCAAGACCTGTCCGATCGCGCGCTCGACGAAACCGCCACCGCCGACATGCGCGCGTTGCTGCTCTCGACGCCCGGTGTGCGCGACGTCCACGAAATGCGCACGCGCAAGATGGGCGACTTTGCGCTCGTCGATGCGCACATTCTGGTCGATCCGCTGATTTCGGTATCGGAAGGGCATTACATCGCGGAGTCGGCGCGCTTGTGCGTGCTCAGCGACAACCGCGTGCTCGACGCGCTGATCCACGTCGATCCGGAAAACGATGCCGTTGCGCATCCGCCTGTCGGTTTGCCGCCGCGCGAGCGCGTGGCCGCCGAGGTCAATGCGGCGCTCGCGGCCGGCGGCTTGCAGGCCGCGACGATCAACCTTCACTACCTGAGCACGGGGCTCGATGTCGAGGTGATCTTGCCGGCGGCGTCCGGCAGTGTGGGTGGTGCTAGTGCGGCGGTTGCGTCCGGTGCGCTGGAGCGCGATGCGCACGCGCTCGATCGGGTCGATCTCGACGCGCTCAAGCGCCGTCTGGGCGCGCGCAAGCTGGATGTGCTGCTGCAGCGGGACGTGGCGGTGGCGCCGGATGATGCGCGGGCGCAGAAGCCGGGCAGTGCAGCGGTCGATCAGGCCAAAGCCTCGGAACCTCACCACGCCGACTGATTTCGGTTCCTGCCGAGCCCCGAGCCCCGAGCCCTTCGCGGCGTTTCCGCCGCATTAGCCTCTCACAACGGCAACTGCGTATCGAATTTGATCTCGCGCAGCACAACGCTCGTGCGCACCTGCGCGACGGCGGGAATCTTGAAAATGCGCTCGTGCAGAAAGCTGTCGTACGCCTTGATGTCGGGCGCGACGATCTTGAGGATGTAGTCGGATTCGCCGGTCGTGCTGTAGCACTCGGTCACTTCGGGGCAAGTCGCGATTTCGCGCTCGAACTGCTCGACGCCGCCCTCGGTGTGACGGGTCAGATGAATATGCGCGAGCGCGCAGACGTGCAGGCCGAGCTTCTCGCGATCGAGCAGCGCCGTATAGCGCTGGATTACGCCCGACTGCTCCATGTCCTTGATCCGCCGCCAGCAGGGCGTGCTCGACAGGCCGACCTGGTCGGAGATTTCCTGCACGGAACGGCGTGCGTCGAGCTGGAGCAGGCGCAGGATCTTTTGTGAGAACGTATCGAGTGTCAACTGCGCCTCCGTTAGCGTCGCCGTATCAACGCATGGTAGAGGGCGCGAAAACGAAACGCAATGTAAAACGGTTCCCGCGAGGCAGATTACCTAATTTGCCGGTTGCACGGCGGCATTTTGCCCTGAGTCGTCCCCGTCATTCCTCGTGCCCGCAGTCAGTGCCAGCTGGCTCGCGCGCAATTCCCTGAGCATATTGCAGAACAGCGCACCCTGTTCGATCGCGTCGTCGAGCGCGACGTGCGTATGCGGATGATCGTCGAACCAGTGTTTCGGAAAGCGCGGTTTGATGTTCTTGCGGTACGGCAGGCCGGTCATCGCGAACGCGAGCGTCTTGATGTCGAGCGCGGACCACGAAAACGGGCAGCGGCCGACGAAGCGCATCATGTACCAGAACATGTAGGTGAAGTCGAAGCCGGCCGGCATCGCGACGAACACCGGGTTGCCCGGCAGCGCCTCGACCCAGTCGACGTAGGCGGCGAGCGCCGCGGCGGGCGTTTGCAGGTCCCGGCGACAGGCGGCCCACGCGTCCGGCTGCGTTTTCCACCATGCTTCCTGCACCGGATGCGGCGCCGCGCCTTCCAGCAATTCGAGATTCGCCGAGAAGGTGCCGATCAATTGCTTGTCTTCGGTGTACGCGGCGGACGCGAAGCTCAGCATCGAATGCGGACCGGGGATCGGGCCGTCCGCCTCGACGTCGGTGCTGACGTAGATTTCCCGGCTCATGGGTTCACCTCGGCGCTGACCCCATCGGCAACATAGGGATTGGTGCGGCGTTCGGCGCCGAACGTCGAGGTCGGACCGTGGCCCGGCACGAACGTGACGTCGTCGCCGAGCGGCCAGAGCCGTTCGCGGATCGAGCGGATCAGGTCCGCATGGTTGCCGCGCGGAAAATCCGTGCGGCCGATCGAGCCGGCGAACAGCACGTCGCCGACGAGCGCGAGCCGGTGCGCCCGGCTGAAGAACACCACATGACCCGGCGTGTGCCCCGGGCAGTGGTAGACCTCGAGGGTTTCGTCGCCGAACGCCACGGTCTCGCCGTTGTGCAGCCAGCGGTCGGGCTCGAACGCGCCGGCGGCCGGAAAACCGAAACGCGTGCTCTGGGCGGGCAACTGGTCGAGCCAGAAGCGCTCGTCGGGATGCGGGCCCTCGATCGGCACGCGGTAATGCGTGGCGAGCGTCTTCGCGCCCGCGCAGTGATCGATGTGTCCGTGCGTCAGGAAAACTTTTTCGACCGTCGCGTTCTGACGCGCGATCTCCCCCCGGATGATTTCCAGATCGCCGCCCGGATCGACGACGGCCGCCCTCCCGGTGGCTTCGCAAACGAGCAGCGAGCAGTTCTGCTGGAACGGCGTGACGGGGATCAGGGTGACTTTCATGGCTGGACGGGCTCGGCGGCGCGCGGGAAAACGTTGATTGTACCGGTCTCCCGGCTCTCGCCGGTGCCGCCGGAAAGCGCCGCCAGCAAGGGCTCGGGGCGTGCTTTCGTCTACCCATTCCTGCATTAAATGTGACGATTAATCAATGATTTGCGTGACTTTTGGCCCGCTCGCCGGGTTTTCGGTATAATGCCGCCCATGCACAGAAGTTTGTGCTGCCACAAGGCGATGCGTTCCTGGCGAAAAAGGGTACGCCGCTCGCCGTTCAAGTAAGGGCTGTCGGTTTGTCGACGGCCATCCAGTATCGATGCGTTCGATGCACACGTCTTGCCCAGCCAGGCGCCGCGCGCCTGCTACGGACCTAACTTCCGTGACGCTGGGTGGGGCCTACGCCGCCGTTCCTGCGCGCTGAGTTGCGCGCGCAAGAACGTGTTTGCCACGTTCAGTTGGCGGCATGTGGGGTCTGGTCAGGCTGCCGGGGACAGGTTGCGCCAGACGTGAAAATTAACCGTGCGGTAGCGGCTCAGTGAGCCGCATCCGGGCTTTGACGTACTGCGCCGATTCGCGCGGCGCGTCGTCGTCCCTACCGCCGGAGTCGCAGGCAACACACGCCTCGCTTATCGCGTGATGCGACTCGACATTGTGTTTGCACGTCTTATGAAAACTCGGTTATCCCGTGGTCTGGGGACTCTTTTTGCCTTTTTTGTACTGGCCGGCTGTGCCACGCCTCCGGGCGCGGGCGACACGTCCGCAAGCGACACGCCGATCAGTACCCAAACCGCACGCTTGACCACGCTCGGACCACAATCGTTCGGCAGCGCGCCGGCTTCGAGCCCAAGCGCGGCCAGCACGCCGCTCGCCGACGCCAAGCCGCTGGGCGACGATGGCGTCGACGCTTCCAGCTTTCGTCAGACCGGACGCGCGTCGTGGTATGGCCGCTTCTTCCACGGCCGCCGCACCGCCAACGGCGAACGTTACGACATGCATGCGCTGACGGCCGCGCATCGCACGCTGCCGCTCGGCTCCTACGTGCGCGTGACCAATCCGGCCAATTCGCGCTCCGTCGTCGTGCGGATCAACGACCGCGGTCCGTATGCGCGTGGCCGGGTGATCGATCTGTCGATGGCGGCCGCTTCCGCGCTCGACATGCGCCACAGCGGTACGGCCCGCGTGCAGATCGTCGGGCTCACGCAGCAGGAAGCGCGCGCCGAGATGAACGAGACGCTGGCGTCGGACTCGGATTCGGACGCGAGCAAGTAATACGCGGGTGAATGCAGGTGAGCGCGGCGCGTGCCGCCGCACGATGGGGCGGTTGTCGAGGTTGCTTTAAGGAGCCGGCACACCCGCCTCAAGAAGGGCTATAGAAAAACGCAGGGCCGCACCATGAACCGCGCTCTCGCAAACGCTTGGATCGACGATGTCCAACTTTGCGGGGTGTAGCTCAGGGTGCGGCCTTGTTCTTTTATCAGGCTCCTCGAACTTCTCTGGGCATCAGGCCTCGGGTTTCTCTTCCTTCAGCGCCAGCGCCCGCGTGTACAGCGCGTTGCGCGACGCGCCCGTGAGCGCGGCCGCGACCTTGGCCGCGCTGCTCACCGTCAACTCTTCCAGCAGGATGCCGAGCAGGGCGTCGTGATCGTGCTCGCCCGCCGCTTCCGGCGCCGCGCCTTCGACCACCAGCACGAATTCGCCGCGCTGCCGGTTCGGATCGGCGGCGAGCCACGTTGGCCCTTCGGCCAGGGTGCCACGGTGCAGCGCTTCATGTAACTTCGTCAATTCGCGTGCGATCAGCAGCCCGCGCGCGCCGCCGAACGCATCGGCGAGTGCCTGCACGGTTTCGACGATCCGGTGCGGCGCTTCGTAGAACACCATCGCATGAGGATGCTTCGCGAGGGATTGCAGCGCCGCGGCGCGCGCTTTCGGCTTCGGCGGCAGGAAGCCGAGGAACGAGAACGTCGCGACCCAGTCGCCGGCCGCGCTTAGCGCAGTCGCGAGCGCGCTGGCGCCGGGCAGCGGGACGACCGCGAAGCCGGCTTCGCGCACGGCGTCGACGAGTTTCGCGCCCGGGTCCGAGATGCCGGGCGTGCCTGCGTCGGACACGTAGGCCACACGCTCGCCCGCTTGCAGATGCTCGATCACGCGCTGCGCCGCCGCGCGCTCGTTGTGCTGATGCACGGCGACGAGCGGCTTCGAGATGCCGTAGCGCGCGAGCAGTTGACCGGTGTTGCGCGTGTCCTCGGCGGCGATGCGGTCCGCGAGTCCGAGCACGTGCAGCGCGCGCAGCGTGATGTCGGCGACGTTGCCGATCGGCGTGGCCACCACATACAGCGCGGCGGCAGGGTATTGCTGCCCTTGCGCAAGTTCGGAGAGAGGAGTCATGAGACAGAAGACGCAAACAGACGGAACGAGGCCGCCATTGTGCCATGTGGGGGCGCGTGGGCCCGGTGGAGCGGGGCGGGTGTGCGCGGCGGCGAAGACGCAGGATGCGGTGCACGGCGAGGCGCGAGACCGGCTGTGGACAGTTGCGCCGCGAATCGCTGCGACCACTGCGACCACTGCGACCACGGCGACCACGGCGACCACGGCGACCACGGCAACCACGGCAACCACGGCAACCACGGCAACCACGGCAACCACGGCAACCACGGCAACCACGGCAACCGCCGCAATCAGCACGACCACAAACGCCCCGCGAATCGCCGCGGAGTCCTCGAAGCCCAAAAGCGCGGCCGCCACCCCGCACAACTTTTCCGCACCTCGCGGGTCCAAAACGGTCGGCGCGGCTTTCGAAGCGCGTGCGCAAGAGTTTCTGCAGCGTCAGCGCCTGCGGTTCGTCGCGCGCAACGTCGCGTGCCGGGGCGGCGAGATCGATCTCGTGATGAGCGATCGCGACGGCACGCTCGTGTTCGTCGAAGTTCGCGCGAGAGCGCAGCGTCATTACGGCGGCGCGGCAGCCAGCATCGGCTGGCACAAGAGGCAGCGCATCGTGCGCGCGGCGCGGCATTATCTCGCGACGAGCGCCGCGAAGGCCGCGAGAAGCCACGGTTCGCGCGAGCAGCCCGCGTGCCGTTTCGACGTGATCGCGTTCGACGGCGGCCGGCTCGTCTGGTTGCGCGATGCGTTTCGCGCCGACGACGTCTGACGGCTCGCGCGGGCAACACGCGTGAGTGCGATAAACTTGCGCTCGCGGTTGCGCGCACGAGGCGCCGTCCGCGAGACGGGCAGCCGGAGCAACCTAGGGTGCGATGTGGGAAGCAGCGTGTTTCATGATGTTTTCCGCGCCCGCGCGGTATGTCGCCGGACGCACACCCGTGGCGCACTGCCGGCATCGCGTCGGCACGCGAGCGGCGCGCAGCCCGGCAATACGACTTCACAACACGGCCGCATCGTGCGGTCCATTCGCGGTAGAAGATAGAGACTCGATGTCAGTCGAACGCATTCAACAACACTTCCGCGACAGCGCGGCAGTCAAACTCGAAGCCCTCGAAACCCTGTCGATGCCGATCGCCGCGGCGATCGACACGATGTTCGCCGCGCTGGCCAACGGCAATCGCATCCTCGCGTGCGGCAACGGCGGTTCGGCCGCCGACGCGCAGCATTTCGCGGCCGAGCTGATCGGCCGCTTCGAGCGCGAACGGCCGGGTCTGCCGGCTGTCGCGCTCAGCACCGATACCTCGGTGCTCACCGCCATCGCCAACGACTACTCGTTCGAGCAGATTTATTCGAAGCAGGTCCGGGCGCTCGGCCAGCCCGGCGACGTGCTGCTCGCGATCAGCACGTCCGGCAATTCGGCGAACGTGCTCGCCGCGATCGAAGCCGCGCATGAGCGCGAGATGATCGTCGTCACGCTGACCGGCAAGGGCGGCGGACGCGTGCAGGACGTGTTGAGCGACACCGACATCCACGTGTGCGTGCCGTCAGAGCGCACCGCGCGTATCCAGGAAGTACACCTGTTGACCATCCATTGCCTGTGCGACGGCATCGATGCCATGTTGCTCGGCGAAGACTGAGACCGATTCCGAAGGAGAGCTAGTTGATGAGCGCATTCCGCGTCAAGAAGACACTGGTGAGAACCGTGCTGGTGGTTGGGTTCGCGGCGGGTTTGTCCGCGACGCTGCAAGGCTGTTTTCTCGCCGTCGGGGCTGCCGCGGGCGGCGGCGCGCTGATGGCGACCGACCGCCGCACGCTCGGCGCGCAGACCGAGGATCGCGAGTTGCAGGTGAAGGCGCTGGCGCAGATCAGCCAGAATCTGCCGGACAGCGCGCATGTGAACGTCGCGGTGTTCAACCGCCGCGTGCTGCTGACCGGCGAGGTCGCGGGCGATGCGTCGAAGCAGCGCGCCGAGGACATCGTGCGTGGTCTGAACAACGTCAATACGATCGTCAACGAACTGGCGATCATGCCGGCGAGTTCGTTCTCGTCGCGCACCAACGACACCTACCTCGAGACGCGCGTGAAGACCGCGTTGATCGCCGAGAAGAACATTTCGGCGAACAATTTCAAGGTGGTGGCCGAGCGCGGCAACGTGTATCTGATGGGCCTCGTCACGATGGACGAGGGCAATCGCGGTGCGGACGTCGCGAGCCGCGTGCCGGGCGTCGTGCAGGTCGTGAAGGTGTTCCAGTACATCCAGCCGCAGGAAGCCGCGGCGGCGGCCACCGCCGCGGCGACGCCGGCGGTCGCGTCGCAGCCCGACGCGAGCGAACCGACGGTCGGCGCGATTCCCGATTCGTCGGTGAGCGCACGGCCACTCGACCAGCAGGCGCCGGCGCCGGTGAGCAACTCGACGTCGGTGCATCCGGGTAATCCGAAGGCGACGCCGTGATGCGCGCGATGGCTCGCGCCCGCATCGCGCTGATGCTGGGCGCGGCGGCAACGCTGGCGAGCGTGTCGGCCCCGGCCGTGTATGCGGCTGACGCGCCGAGCGGCCAGCTGGTCGCCAATGCGAATGCGTGCATGGGTTGCCACGCGGTGGATCGCAAGCTCGTCGGCCCGTCGTTCCAGCAGATCGCCGCGAAATACAAGGGCGATGAGCAAGCGCCGGCCAAACTCGCGCGCAAGGTGAAGGACGGCGGTTCCGGCGTGTGGGGCATGATTCCGATGCCGGCGCATCAATCGATGAGCGATGCGGACATCCGCGCGGTGGTCGACTGGGTGCTGGCGGGCGCGCCGTCCAGATGAGGTTTTCCCGAGCGGTGAGGCTTGGCAAAAGGGAAAATGGCTGTGCTAGAATTGTTTGAATGTTGGGGGGGTAGCTCAGCTGGGAGAGCGTCGCGTTCGCAATGCGAAGGTCGGGAGTTCGATCCTCCTCCTCTCCACCACTCGATATTCCAGGCAGTTCCGTATGAGACTGGAAGGATATTTTTGCGCTAGACGCAGCGATATGCTTCCGTTCACAAAAAGCAAGTTTATGCTTCAACAACAAAGCCGACTTCAAGTCGGCTTTGTTGTTTCTGGTGCGGCCAACATGGGAGCGCGCTGCGGGCCGAAGTCGCACGGCGGTTATTCGTGAAGCGCAACTGCATGTTTGCGCGAGCGAAGCATATTAGTATGTAGCTCGACAGGCTTGGGCCGCGAGCGATTAAGATCGCCGAGCCAATTCAGAGTGCACCCGAGCTTTAGGATGGGGGTAATGCGGAAGTGGCGAAGTCTAGAATGACTTACAGGCCCAAGCCTTTGAAGGCCCTTTTCGTGCGAGGGGAGAAATCAATGCCGTTCTTGATGCGCGTGACTTCGGCTTGGGTGAAATTGGTCGGGTGAGGCTTAAAAACCCCGTTGGTTACAAGCGAAACAATATCTGCGACCGAGTAAATCCGCAGGTCGCCGTAATAAACGTAGCTGTCTTTTTGAATAAACGGGTGCGCACCTGCTTGAAAGCAACAGGTGTTGTCGTACGGCGCATTGTGCGGAACGGTACTGAAGTTTGCCAATCCGACCTGCGGCAGTTGACCATAGCCGGGCAACTGCTTGGGATCGTTCAGAACAACAAACAGATGCAGGTGAGGCCCCGAGGGAACGTGAAGGGCCGCTCCCTCAAGGGGCGTCCAAGCCATCGTTATTTTCTTTGTGTGATTAGTGGGATTGCAGCGCCGCTCTCATGTCTGCGCGAGTCTTCATTTGCTCGACAAGCTCCGCTGCTTGCTCGGCATTATATCCCACTGCCGTAAGTAGTTCTTCTGGCTTCATGGGGATCATCGATCCTTTCGGATCTTTCCATTCAGGGCAGTGAGTATGCGTGTATTCGACCAACTGCCACTGATCAAGGCCGCCGAATTCCTGCCAAACGGCTCTCAAAACTTCCAAGTCACCATCGCTCAGTTCCAGCAAGTCACGATCGGGGTCTGTGACGCGAACGCCTTTGCGGAGCGAGATGAAGTGCGCTGCGCGATCCGCGACCCAAGTGTCCCAGCCGTTTTCAGACGACGTGACCTCGCCGTTCATATGGCTGTACGTCAGCGAAAGAACGGGACCGTTGTCCATGGACACCAGGCGATCGCCAATGAGGGGCTCGCCGAACCGTGCGAATGATGTGCGCTCTGCCAAATATAGGAGCTTCATCAGCTTCAAGATGGTCAGAGGAGACCTTGCACGAAATAAGAAATAAGCCGCAGCCTCCGCAGCTTTCTTCTCGTCAAACAAGTTTTTCAGCATTTTTTACACGCCTCCGGCAAGTTCTGCGTACGGCGGTACTTCTCCACTTAAAAATATAGTGCATCCCTCGACGGGTATGTTCGGGAGGCAACTCTTCCGAAACTGGATGCTCAAGTGTTCGATTTCAAGCAATAAGTGTGCTAGCGAACAATGATCATTCGGAACCATTGTTCGCCCGGTTCGGCGGGCGATTGTAGGATGTATCACCGGCCAAGTCAAGATACCATATCACTATAGGTTTAGGTATTCGCATTAACGGCCTTGTTGCGTCGAATCTTTAGGGCTGCCGCGTACGAAGTGTACTTTCGTGCTCGGGATGTGTGACCTAACACGCGCCATGCTCTCAATCTGATGGCGGACCAGTTGTTATATCGATTCACTTCTGAAATGGATTCGTTCAGTGTCCCCGATCAAGTACGTGCTTCTTGTCGCGACGGCCTGCATTTGCAACCGAGAGTTCGGTCAGACGTTAGACGTGACCAATGTTGCGACGTTGAGGGCTTGTTCAGGCGCCCATGGGCGTAAGTTTGGACGGAGCGATAGTTGACGGACACCGCGTGAGACGGGCTCAGCGTATATTGGTCTGCCATTTCATGATGACGGTGCCGAGATTCACTCAACCTTGAACCGATTCGCTTAAGTCTGACCGTTGCATCGCAAGCATCGCTCCGGTGACGTTGCCTGTAATCGGGTGGCCCCGCTGCGTAGTCTGTCTGGTCCGGGAGTCTGCATATGTCCCCTGCACGCATATAAACCGCCCGGACTGAATATCGCCCAGGTTACACCGAGCGTAATGCATTGGTATTACAATAATAGGGCTAAGCTACCGAGAGGAGTACCCGTCATGGCTGCGAGTGCATTGGTACAGACGCGCATCGATCCCGTGCTGAAAGAGCGCGCGGCGGCGGTGCTCGATAACATGGGGCTGACCGTCTCGGATGCGGTTCGTATTCTGCTGACACGCGTCGCGAACGAAGGTGCGCTGCCATTCGCCTTTGCGGCCGACCCTGCTGCACATGACGCCTGGTTCCGCGCGAAGGTGCAGGAAGCATTGGCCGATCTTGGGCCGGCAATTCCTCACGATGAGGTGGAAGCCAACTTCGCCAAACGTCGCGCGGCGGCCCTTCGTAAGGCCGACAAGGGCAACGCGTGAGGCTTGAGTGGTCCGCTGGAGGACCGAGACGGGATCTTCGACTACATCGAAGAAGACAGCACGCGTGCTGCCGTTGATGTAGACGATCGGACTCGTTCGCAGGTCCGGCAGCGGCTCCAGTTACCCGAGCCTGGTCGCCGTGGTCGAATTGAAGGCACACGCGAATTGGTCATTGGCAGCACGCCGTATATCGCAGCGTACCGTATTGCAGGTGACACAGTCTGAATACCCGCGCGTGCTGCACGGCGCACCGCAATGGCCTGATGAGATGTTGGACTGACCTCCGGTCGCAATAGATTTTATGGAGACAGAATCAACCGGGCTGCAACCAGTCAGTTGCTGAAAATCGCGACCGGCCATTGGACCCTCATTCGCTATCCAAAATACGAAGCGGGCCCGAAATCCAAAAAATGACGAAAACCTGCGGATGATGAAGCTCGAACAACTGAAGCCCAATGCCGCCATACGCGGCATCGTCCCTGATGCGCTGGTGACGGTCGTCAATGTCCAGTGGTTCGGCTCTGAGGCGCTGGAGCTTACCTACAAAACGCTATCCGGCAAGGTTGCCAACGAGTTGCTCTATCGACACGATGAATCGCGCTTGGAATTGGTGGAACAAGGTAGGCCGTGGAGCTTTGACGGTGATGGCGCGCTCTTCCGACTGGTGTCTGAAGCCCAGCGCATCCGGCTTGCACATTTGTTTGACCCGGTGCTGGCGGTGCACACGTCCGTTGTCGACCCGCTCCCGCATCAGATCACAGCTGTGTATGAGTCCATGCTCCCACGTCAGCCGTTACGCTTCCTGTTGGCGGACGATCCTGGGGCGGGCAAGACCATCATGGCCGGACTGCTCATCAAGGAACTGATTGCCCGTGGCGATCTGCAACGCTGCCTAATCGTCTGCCCCGGCAGTCTCGCCGAACAGTGGCAGGACGAACTCTATCGGCGCTTTCACCTGCCGTTCGAAATCCTGACCAACGACAAGCTCGAAGCAGCGCGTACAGGCAACTGGTTCCTCGAAACGAGCCTGGTCATCGCGCGTCTGGACAAACTGTCGCGCAACGAAGAGGTACAAGCGAAGCTCGAGGCACCAGATTGCCGCTGGGACCTGGTGGTCTGCGACGAAGCGCATAAGATGTCTGCCACTGTCTTCGGCGGTGAAACCAAATACACGAAGCGCTACAGGCTCGGTCAACTGCTCTCGACCCTGACCCGACACTTTCTTTTGATGTCGGCGACACCGCATAATGGCAAGGAAGAGGACTTCCAGCTTTTCATGGCATTGCTGGACGGCGATCGATTCGAGGGGCGCTTCCGAGACGGCGTGCATACCGCTGACGTGTCCGACCTCATGCGCCGGATGGTCAAGGAAAGTCTGCTCAAGTTCGATGGCACGCCGCTGTTCCCTCCGCGGATTGCCTACACTGTGCCGTACAGGCTGTCGCTTGCAGAAACCCACCTCTACAAAATCGTCACAGATTACGTACGTGAGGAATTCAATCGCGTCGAAGCCTTGGAAAACGACAAGCGCGCCGGCACCGTCGGTTTCGCGCTGACTATCCTGCAGCGGAGGCTTGCCTCTTCACCCGAGGCAATTTATCAATCGCTGCGTCGTAGGCGTGAGCGTCTGGAGAGCCGGCTGCGAGAATTGGAAGTCCTTCATCGCGGAGGACAGGTGGTGCCTGTCCTGGCCTCATCATTGCGAGCCTTCAATAATGAGGACGTTGAGGACCTGGAAGAAGCACCCGACACAGAAGTCGAAGCCGCGGAGGAGGAAATCCTCGATCAGGCTACTGCGGCACGCTCCATTGCCGAGTTGCGTATAGAAATCGAAACCCTGAAGGGACTGGAAGGCCATGCCATGGCAGTCCGCCGTAGCGGCACTGATACCAAATGGCGTGAACTTGCCGGTCTGCTTGGGGAAATTTTTGCTGCGGGGACTATTGGCCCGCATATCGCCGAATGTGGCGCAGACGAAATTCCGCCGCCCACGCCGTCTCCGCACCAAAAGCTCGTCATCTTCACCGAGCATCGCGACACGCTCAACTACCTGGAACAGCGTATTACGACGTTGCTTGGCCGTAAGGAGTCGGTCGTCGTCATCCATGGCGGCGTCGGCCGTGAGGAGCGCTTGAAGGTGCAGGAAACCTTCAAATACGACCCGCAGGTGCAAGTCCTGTTGGCCACCGATGCAGCAGGCGAAGGTATCAACCTTCAGCGCGCGCATTTGATGGTCAATTACGATCTGCCATGGAACCCAAACAGGCTCGAACAACGCTTCGGCCGAATCCATCGTATCGGCCAGACCGAAGTGTGTCATCTGTGGAATCTGGTAGCAGACGGCACACGTGAAGGCGACGTCTATCTCAGGCTTCTGGAAAAGCTTGAACAGGCGCGTCAGGCGCTGGGTGGCCAGGTGTTTGATGTGCTAGGCAAGCTTCAGTTCGAGGGTAGATCGTTGCGCGATCTGCTGATCGAGGCCATCCGTCACGGGGAAAAGCCCGAGGTGAAGGCTTACCTCACAACCGTGCTCAATGCCGCGCTCGATCGCAAACATCTCCAGGAGCTTCTCGACGACGGCGCACTGGCTCGCGACGCCATGGACGTGAGCCAAGTACAGCGTATCCGCGAAGACATGGAACGCGCCGACGCACGGCGTCTGCAACCGCACTACATCGAATCGTTCTTCCATGAGGCCTTCAAGCGACTCGGCGGTACCGCCAAACAGCGCGAAACGAGACGCTATGAAATCACCCACGTTCCCGCGCCTGTGCGTAACCGAGATCGCCTCATCGGCATTGGCGAACCTGTGCTGCCGCGTTATGAACGCATCGCCTTTGAAAAGTCCCTCGTGGCGCCTCAGGGCCAGCCGCTTGCGGCCTTTGTTTGCCCTGGTCACCCACTGCTTGATGCCGTCATCGATCTCACTTTGGAGCGCAATAGCGATCTCCTGAAACGTGGCACCGTGCTGGTAGATGAACGTGACCACGGCACCTCGCCGCGGGTAGTTTTCTACCTAGAGCACGTCATTCAAGATGCCGGCCGTGCCCGTTCTGGCGAACGGCGTGTTGTCTCCAAGCGCATGCTTTATGTCGAGCAGGATGCTCAAGGCACTACGCGGCACGTGCACTACGCGCCATATCTTGATTACCGCCCCTTGACGGCGAGCGAACCGGTTATCGAGTCCATCCTCGACCGGCCAGAATGCCAATGGATAAGTCGCGATCTCGAGCAAAAGGCCCAGGTTTATGCGATCGCCAACGTTGTGCCGGAACATCTGGCTGAGGTGCGTGGGCACAAGCTTGAACTCATCGCCAAGACTGTGGCAGCCGTTAAAGAACGACTCACCAAGGAAATCAGTTACTGGGACCATCGCGCCGAAGAGCTCAAGCTGCAGGAGCAGGCTGGAAAACCAAATGCCAAACTCAATTCCGGCGAAGCGCGCAAGCGCGCCGACCTCCTGCAGGGGAGGCTGCAAAAGCGTCTGGAAGAACTGAAGCTCGAGGCACAGCTCTCGCCTCTACCGCCCGTGGTACTGGGCGGATTACTGGTGGTACCGATTGGGTTGATCGAAGCAATGACTGAACCGGCAATCGTTGCGTCCAGCATGCCAAAAGCGCCGGTGGATACCCAGATCAGTGCCGCTCGTGCGCGCGCCATCGTCATGGAGATCGAACGTACTCTCGGCTTCGAACCTACAGACCGGGAATTTGAAAAGCTCGGCTATGACATCGAAAGCCGCATTCCCGGCACCGGCAAGCTGCGATTCATCGAAGTTAAGGGGCGCGAGTCCGGCGCCCCGACCATCACGGTCACGCGCAACGAGATCCTTTACTCGCTCAACAAACCGGAAGATTTCATTCTCGCCATCGTCGAATTTACCGCCGAAGACACGCATCAAGTTCACTACTTGCGTCAGCCATTCCTGCGCGAGCCAGACTTCGGCGTGACCAGCGTGAACTACGATTTTTCAGAACTAATAGCCAGATCGAATGCCCCATCATGACCTATAAGAAGAAACTCATCGAAGTCGCGTTGCCACTGGAGGCTATTAATGTCGCCAGCGCCCGCGAAAAATCGATCCGGCACGGCCATCCGTCCACACTGCACCTGTGGTGGGCGCGAAGGCCTTTGGCGGCTGCGCGTGCGGTGATTTTTGCTCAGATGGTGGACGATCCATCGGCGCATCCGGACATCTTCAAAACTGAAAAAGCGCAAGAGCTGGAGCGACAGCGGTTGTTCCGGGTCATTGAGGAACTGGTGAAGTGGGATAACACTATCAATGAGACGGTGTTACAGCAGGCGCGTGATGAAATATGGCAAAGCTGGCGATACACGTGCGCCGAGAACGCCGACCATCCGCGCGCGAAGGAACTATTCGACCGCCACAAGCTGCCTGCTTTTCACGATCCTTTCGCGGGCGGCGGTGCGCTGCCGCTCGAGGCGCAGCGCCTCGGGCTGGAGAGCTATGCGTCCGACCTCAATCCTGTCGCCGTGCTAATTAACAAGGCGATGATCGAGATTCCGCCTAAGTTTGCCGGCAGGTCGCCAGTTAATCCCGATGCGCAGAAGCAAAGAGCGCAAATGGACCAGAGTTGGACGGGAGCGCATGGGCTGGCCGAGGATGTACGGTACTACGGCCAATGGATGCGCGAGGAAGCCGAGAAGCGCATCGGTCGCCTCTATCCCAAAGTCGAGGTCACGGCGGCAATGGCGCTGGAACGGCCCGACCTAAAGAAATATGTTGGCCAGACACTGACCGTCATCGCTTGGCTGTGGGCGCGCACCGTGAAAAGCCCAAACCCAGCTTTTGCCAGCGTGGATGTGCCGCTCGCCTCAAGTTTCATGCTATCGACCAAGGCCAGCAAGGAAGCCTATGTCGAACCTGTGATCGAGAACGGGGGCTACCGCTTTACGGTTAAGGCAGGCAAGCCGAAGGACGAGGAAGCGGCGAAGAACGGCACCAAGCTGGCCCGCGGTGCAAACTTCAAGTGCCTAATGTCGGGAACGCCAATAGCATCAAGCCATATCTATAGCGAGGCCAACGCCGGACGCATGGGCGCGCGGTTGATGGCCATTGTTGCCGAGGGGGAGCGCGGGCGAGTCTATCTTGCTCCGACACCGGCGATGGAAGCAATTGCCCTGACCGCCGAGCCAACATGGACCCCAGAGGTCGCAATGCCCGAGAACCCGCGCTGGTTCTCGCCGCCTCTCTACGGACTGAAGACCTACGGTGACCTCTTCACCCCTCGCCAGCTGGTGGCACTAACGACGTTCTCCGACCTGGTGCAGGAAGCGCGCGCGCGGGTAATGAGTGACGCGATCGAAGCCGGCGTATCCGACGATGGCAAAACCTTGGAGCAAGGCGGGGTTGGTGCCACGGCGTATGCAGAGTCGGTCGGAGTCTATTTGTCTTTTTCGATCGATAAGGCTGCCGACTACTGGTCAACGGTTTGTACGTGGCACTCAAGCAAAGAGTTGATACGCAACACGTTTGGGCGTCAAGCGATTCCGATGACTTGGGACTATGTAGAAACGAACATATTTTCTGAGTCGTCGGGGAACGTATCTAGCGGCATCGAATGGGCAACGAAGGCACTGTGCATGTTCCCTGCAGGAGTTCAAGGATTCTCCGTGCAAGGCGACGCGCAGACACAGGATGTGTCGTCGGACTGTGTCGTCTCGACCGATCCACCTTACTACGACAATATCGGCTACGCCGACCTATCTGACTTCTTCTACGTCTGGCTACGTCGGTCAGTGCGATCCATTTTTCCCGATCTCTTTGCCACGCTCGCTGTTCCCAAGACGGAAGAGTTAGTGGCCACGCCCTATCGCCATGGGAGCAAGCAAAAAGCAGAGGCGTTTTTCCTCGACGGCATGACGCAAGCGATGCACCGGCTTGCTGAGCAGGCACACCCTGCCTTTCCAGTCACTATCTACTACGCTTTCAAGCAGGCCGAAAGCGATGGCGATGACGGCACCACGAATACAGGCTGGGATACCTTCCTGGCAGCCGTGATCGAGGCCGGGTTCGCTATCAGTGGCACTTGGCCGATGCGGACCGAGATGGGCAACCGCATGATCGGTTCCGGCACCAACGCGCTCGCTTCCAGCATTGTCCTCGTCTGCCGTCAGCGTTCGAAGCATGCTCCGACTGCCACCCGCCGCGAGTTCGTCGCCGCACTCAAGGCCGAGCTGCCGCAGGCGCTGGCACACCTGCAAGCCGGCAATATCGCGCCTGTTGACCTTGCCCAAGCGTCCATTGGCCCAGGCATGGGGGTCTACACCCGCTACGCCAAGGTGCTCGATGCCGAAGGCAAACCGCTCTCGGTGCGCGCCGCGCTGGCCCTGATCAACCAGACACTCGACGAAGCGTTGACCGAGCAGGAAGGGGACTTTGACGCAGACAGCCGATGGGCATTGACCTGGTTCGAGCAGAGCGGCTTTGCGGAGGGGGAGTACGGAGTTGCCGAGCAACTCTCTAAGTCCAAGAACACCGCTGTAACCGGCTTGGTTGATGGGGGCATTATCGTATCGAAGTCTGGAAAAGTGCGCCTGCTCAAGCCCGCCGAACTTCCCGATAACTGGGACCCTTCAACTGATACGCGTCTCTCCGTTTGGGAGATGGTGCATCATTTGATTCGCGTTCTCGAAGCCGGTGGGGAAAGTGCGGCGGCCGCGCTGGTAATCAAGCTCGGCAGCCAAGCCGAAATCGCGCGCGAACTTTGTTACCGTCTTTATACGTTGTGCGAACGAAAGAAGCGTGCAAATGAAGCCATGGCGTACAACGGTTTGGTTCAAAGTTGGCCGGAGATCACGCGTCTTGCCAGCGAAAGACCCCCTGCTGTCGTGGCGCCGGGTACCGACGATATGTTTGATCAGGAATAAGCAACCATGGCCACTACCAATCACGAACGCGTCGGCAAGGCACTGGAGCTCCTAAAGGCAGGCCTAGGGCCGTTTGTCGAGCGTGAATTCAAAGCAAAATACGGGAACAACTGGGCGTTCGAAGTTAAGGACGTGTTGTCGGATACCCGCCTCGGTGCGAGCAAAAATGAATCGCTCAATGACGTCGCTGTCTTGCTGGTGATCATGGATCGCAAATGGGGCGATGTTTTTCGCCAGATTCTCGGTAAGACAGAGCGTAGTTTGGTGAACGAGATTCAGGCTGTACGCAACAGTTGGGCGCATCAAGAACCCTTCTCCAGCGATGATGCCTACCGCGCCCTCGATTCGGCAGGACGTTTGCTCTCTTCCATTTCTGCCGGTGAGGCGGATGAGGTTGAGAAGATGAAGATGGAACTGTTGCGGGTGCGCTTTGACGAGCAAGCACGCAGTGACAAGCGCAAGTCAGCAGGTATCGCCATCGAAAGCGGCGTGACGGCCACCCTAAAACCTTGGCGTGAAGTCGTGATGCCGCACGAAGATGTAGCCAGCGGCCGGTACCAGCAGGCCGAATTCGCCGCCGATCTCTGGCAAGTACATCTGGGCGAAGGCACGCCCGAATATCGCGATCCGATGGAATTCTTCCGCCGCACGTACCTGACGGAAAGTCTAAAGGAGATGTTGACAGGCGCGGTTCGACGTCTCACGGCGGGCGGTGGCGACCCTGTGGTCCAGTTGCAGACAAACTTTGGCGGCGGCAAGACACACTCGATGCTGGCGCTTTACCACTTGTTTTCCGGGATCGCGCCGGCCGAACTAGCCGGCATCGATACGGTAATGGCAGCTGCCGGAGTCAGCAAGATTCCTTCGGCGCGCCGGGTGGTGCTGGTGGGCAACAAAATCTCTCCGGGAAATCCGACCACTAAACCTGACGGTACTGTGGTGCGAACACTGTGGGGCGAACTGGCCTGGCAACTGGGTGGAAAAAAAGCGTTCTCCCGTATCAAAGCTGATGATGAAAATGCCACAAGTCCCGGTGACGTGCTGCGCGAACTGTTCAACGAGTATGGTCCTTGCCTGATTCTGGTCGACGAGTGGGTAGCCTATGCACGCCAGCTCCATGACCAAAGTGACCTGCCGGCCGGCGGCTTTGAGACGCAATTCACCTTTGCCCAGATACTGACCGAATCAGCCAAGCTGGCCAGGAACTGCCTGCTGGTGATCAGCCTGCCGGCCTCAGACACGTCCGGTTCTCCGCACACCCAAGCGGATGACGTTGAGGTGGGCGGGACGCGCGGACGTGAGGCATTGGACAGGTTGCGCAACGTGGTGGGACGCGTCGAATCTTCATGGCGGCCGGCCACTGCTGAAGAAGGCTTCGAGATCGTCCGTCGGCGGTTGTTTCAGCCACTGTCTGACCCTGCGCAATTCCGGGACCGTGACGTGGTGGCTCGAGCTTTCGCTGAGTTCTATACCACCCAGCAAGCCGAGTTTCCGCCGGAATGCAGGGAGTCCGAATACGAGCAGCGTATCAAGATGGCGTATCCGATTCACCCGGAAATTTTCGATCGCCTCTACACCGACTGGTCCACGTTGGTGAAGTTCCAGCGTACGCGTGGCGTGCTGCGCCTGATGGCGGCGGTGATTCACAGCCTGTGGGAAAAAGGCGACCGCAATCCGCTCATACTGCCGGGTAACGTGGCGTTAGATGACCCGCGCGTGCAGTCCGAATTGACGCGTTATCTTTCGGACAACTGGGTGCCGGTGATCGAGAAAGATGTCGATGGCCCGAGTTCCCTGCCGTTGCGACTAGACAGCGAGGTGCCCAATCTGGGTAAGCTTTCGGCTTGTCGTCGTGTGGCGCGCGCCATCTATATGGGATCGGCACCGACCACTGCGGCCGCCCACAAAGGTATCGAGGATCGACGAGTGAAGCTAGGCTGCGTTATGCCGGGGGAATCCCCCGCAGTTTTTGGCGATGCCTTGCGCCGCATGGCCGGTGCGGCAACCTATCTCTATCAGGACGGGCCACATTATTGGTACTCAACCCAGCCAACGGTCACGAAGCTTGCAGAGGATCGTGCCGAGCAGTTTAAGCGAGACCCGGACAAGGTGGCGCACGAGCTGGAGCAGCGCCTGCGCAAGGACCTGATGCGGACGGGTGACTTTAACCGCATCCACCCCATGCCGCAATCGGCAGCGGATGTGCCGGATGACCTGGATGCGCGTCTGGTGGTGTTTGGCGTAAGTCACGCGTACAGCAAAGAGGCGGACAGCGCTGCCGAGATTGCCGCCAAGGCGATTCTGGAATCGCGCGGGAGCACGCCTCGCCTGTTCCGGAATACCCTGGTCTTTCTGGCGGCGGACAAGACGCGCTTGCAAGACTTGGACGAGGCGGCACGCAAGTATTTGGCGTGGACGTCGATACTGGCCGAGAAGGAACAGCTCAACCTGTCTCCGTATCAGGTGACCCAAGCGGAGACCCAGAAGACTGCAGCCGACAGCGCGGTAACGGCGAGACTTCCTGAGACATACCAGTGGCTGCTGGTTCCAATGCAAACCACACCGCAGGGCGCCGTTACCTGGGAGGCGTTGCGGCTGTCGGGGCAGGATGCGCTGGCCGTGCGTGCCAGCAAAAAGCTGCGCACGGATGAGCTTTATCTGACCAGCTTTGCTCCGACCCGCTTGCGCATGGAGCTTGATCGCATTCCCCTTTGGCGTGGCGATCATGTGCCCGTGAAACAGTTGGTCGAGGACTTTGCGCGCTATCTCTACTTGCCCCGGCTCAGCAATTCCACAGTGCTGCTGGATGCGATCCGAGACGGAGTGAGTCTGTTGACCTGGGCACAGGAAGGCTTCGGCTATGCCGACAGCTTCGATGCAGGAGCAAGTCGTTACAGAGGTTTGCGCGGCGGACAAATGGTGACGCTTGCCGATGCTCACGCACCCGAACTGGTAGTAAAGCCGGATGTCGCGAGCAGACAGCTCGACGCCGAACGCGTTGTGCCGGAACCGATTGTTGAACCCGGACAGTCATCAAGGGATGACGATGACAAAGGACCAGGACCCACACCGCCAAATGGGAATCCGCCGGCACCCGGAAGAGCCAAACGCTTCCACGGTACCGCTGTCCTCGATACGACCCGCGTCGGCCGTGACGCTAGCCGAATTGCGGATGAGGTCATTTCGCACCTCGCCGGCTTGGTAGGCGCGACGGTGACGGTAACAATCGAGGTGGATGCCGAGATACCGGACGGAGCTCCAGATCAGGTAGTTCGTACGGTGACGGAGAACAGCAGGACACTGAAGTTTGTTGCGGGAAGTGGGTTCGAAAAGGAGTAGCGTGTCGGAGCACTCACGTGCGCGAAGGTTCTGGGTTCCAGTCGGATCCGTGGGACAAATGTGAGTATCAGGGTGCTACCGGAAGGTTCAGAGTTGCTTGCATTGGTCGGCCGTGCAACCGCTTTACACGGGCGCGGTCGGTCCAAAGTAACGCGAACGCCGACAGCAGGTCAGGGGTCTCTGGCAGAAGTCCAAGGCCGGCATCGCGAAGTTCAAGGTTGAATCAACAAAATCGCGAGTAGTTCAACGTTCAACGAGCCGTGGGTTCAAAGCGGCTGTGCATGGCGCCCCGGAAGTCCCGCCTTAGGGACCTCAAGCAGTTCTAAGATCAGTGATTCTTGACAGCAGGCGCATATGTCAGCCCGCCTGCACTCAGACTTCTACCAACTGCTTATGCTTTTTATAGCGCAGAGGTATTCGTCTCGATTGGAAATTACAACGGGTGTTCGCTTCGGATCCTGCGCGAAGTCCAATGGCGTTCGACATTCAAACTCTGTACCAAAACGTTTGTCAAAGTAGTAGAGGAGGGCACGTCGTATTTGAATTGTGACCTCGCCTTCGTGCATGTCATAGTCGAGTTCGATTGCCTTGCGCTCCCAAAGGTTGAGGCGGGGATTGGGGATAAGCCTCACCTGAAAGTAGCTATGCCATTCGGCGTCTTCTGTTTGACTGGCTTCCATAGCCTGCTTATCGCGGGTTCCACGGCATCGCGACAACAAGAAATCCTTAAATATGCCAGAGCTGTGGCAGAACGCGCGCACATGCCATCTCAACCCATCCGAAGCAAACGCGTGGGGAGTTATGCGTCGCCAAACCGGCTCTGGTGTCGCATTGTTAAATGACTGATAGTGTATTTCGATTGATTTTCTTTCCCTTATAGTAGTCAACATTGCGCGAAGTATTTCCGGGTCAACCTTTCGTGTGGGAATCGGAAGTGAGTCAGCGGTTGTGCTCATGGCGAGCCACGTGTCTTCTTTCCGGATTACCCCGCTCGATAGCGCGTCCAGTTGTCCAAGATACTTCTCGGCATCAGGCTTGATGAATTGGCAGCGGAACTCTTCTGTCGGCACATAGCGCTTGCTACTCAGATCATAGCGAATGTTTTGAGGAGCAACCAATTGATAGCGTGTAAGGTCATTGGAAGCTTGTTGCCCTGACACACCGAACTGGTCAGTGATGCGCGACCGATTGATCTCGCCGTCCCAATAGAGAACAAAGTCAATAAATTCAAGGCGTTGCTCGACGCCCCGGCGGGTTTTTGCAATGTGTTCAGGCATGTCGGATCACATGTATCAAGTTTCTTTGATGGTGCGTGTTTTTTTGGTGTATCATCTTAATTGTACCTCCCGGCAGCCGAACCGCGGGCTTTAATCCCGCGCGCTGACGGGTATATCAACACGCTGGCAAACTTGAAGACAGACGGGTGAAATATGGGCAACGAACACAGCATGAAATTCGCATTCCTTATTAATGGGAAAGACGCGTACACGACTGACCGTACGCCGGAGTCTTTGCGGCTGCTCTCGGACGCGGGCTACGAGCCGGCTGACGATTACGTGCTGATCCAGCGGACAGCTCACGGTTCGCGGGTGTTGAGCACTGACGACGAGATTGATCTTGAGACTCAGAGGACGGAGTTTTACGCCTTCCCGAGCGGCGTGACCTACGAGGTGATGGTGAATACCCACTCGGTGTGGTGGGGTGAACCCTCCATTGATCTCAGCGAGATTCGCCGGCTCGCCAATGTCGCAGAAGATGAAGATCTTTTTTGGATTCGGGACGAAGAGGGCAACGAGAAGCTGCCGCTCAATGGTGCGTTCCCCCTCGAAAGCGCGCGCGTTGAACATCTGCGAACCCACAAGCGGGAGGCACCACCGACTGTGTACATGTATTTTGTAGAGGGTGTCGAGTACACGACCGAACACGCAAGCCTGACTGGAGCGCAGATCACCGCGCGCGTGCCGGACTGGAATCCTGCGAACTCGCTCGTGCTCGAAAGCGAAGATTCTTCGCAGGACGAGTTGATCCATCCGACGACGGTGGTTGAGTTCAAGGGGCGTCCCACGCCTGCGCAGTTCGCAATCGTTCCTCCTGCTACCTTTGGCCGCGTATGAAATCTCTCGACGAGCAGTTCGCTGACGTGCTCCGCGCATATCTGGATGCATCACTGACGGCGATGGGAAATGGGGTGCATCAGGTGCTCATCCCTGTGATGCCTCTCCCGGCTGGCTGGAACCAGGCCACGACGGAAGTCCGATTCGTTGTTCCGAACGGCTACCCGTTTGCCGCCCCAGACTGCTTTTGGGCGGATCCGTCGTTGCGCCTGTCGAGCAACGCCATGCCACAAAACGCGCAGATCGGACAGGCGAACTCGGGCCAGCCGGATCCTGGCAAGCTGTGGTTCTCATGGCACCTCCAGACTCCGTGGAATCCGTCGAACTGCACTCTGATGACGTACGTGAATGTCATTCGTCGACGCTTCGAGGCGGTCCAATGAGCGAAATTGTCATTGGTGGTTCGATGCTCGCTGGCCTTGTCGACGCACTCGCTTCCGATGTTGAAAGGGGGGCGGCGCTCTATCTGAATCACGACCCTGTCAGCGACCGTTATCTCGTCGACGAGGTCGTAGTCGCCGAGACCGACGATTGTGCCGCTGCCAGCGCCACTGAAATCACGTTCGCTCCGCATTTTTTGACGCGAGTGACCCGGCATGCCCGCCAGACAAAGCGTTGCTTCGCGCTGCTGCATACGCATCCGAGTGGGTTTCTCGGCTTTTCGCCGGTGGACGACGCGACGGAAGCGATGCTCGTTGAGTTCTTGAGTGGCAGAAGTGACGGACGTCCCTGCTTCTCATTGGTTCTGTGCGATGGCCGCCTGATCGCTCGGCGCTTCGGTGAAGACAAGCGAGTCGCGGTACGCGAGGTCGGCTCAAGGGTCGTCTTTCACGACGCTGTTTTGGCCGGAGAAGGGGGGCAGCGTTACGACAGGCAAGTGCGTGCATTCGGCGAAGACGGGCAAGCTATTCTGCGGGCACTCAACGTCGCAATTGTTGGTTTGGGCGGTACGGGTTCGGTTACTGCACAGCAATTGGCATATCTCGGGATTCGTCAGTTCCTGCTTGTGGATGGCGACACCGTAGAAAACACCAACTTGAACCGAGTTGTTGGTGCTGGCGTGGCGTCTGTCGGCCGTCAAAAGATCGATGTCGCGGCGGACATGATCCACCGCATAAACGAAGACGTAATCGTGCGCTCCCACGCTGGCTCCGTCATGACCGCCGAAGCCGCGAGATTGTTGCGTACTGTGGACTGCATCTTCATTTGCACGGATTCCCATTCGAGTCGCGCGTTCCTTTCCGCACTTGCGTACCAATACATGATTCCGTCATTCGACATTGGCGTTTCCATCAACGCGCACGAAGGCAAAGTGCAGGCAGTGACGGGACGCACGCAGATGCTGGCCCCGGGACTTCCTTGCTTGTGGTGCAGCAATGCATTGAGCGCCACACGGATTCGCGAAGAGCTCATGACACCCGAGGAGCGTGCTGCGGATCCTTACTTCAACGAAGGCGGAGCAAAGCAACCCGCCGTGATTTCCATTAACAGCACGATGGCATCGCTGGCCGTCACGATGCTGCTTGGGGCATTTACCGCAGTGCCGGTCGGCGCTCGGTGGCAGTCTTATGACGCCCTCAAAGGCGCGGTCAGGCTCCTTTCTACTAACAGTGCGCCCGACTGCGGAACTTGCGGGCCGGAAGGCCCGACCGGCAAAGGACCGGCGCGCGATTTACCCTTCGCCCCGGCGGAGCGTGCATGAAGCTTGTAAATACAATACTCTGGTACGGAGCCCGCCCGTTGGCCGGGGAGCTGGATCGTCTCGAGCTGAGGGGATTCAAGATACTCTTCAATCTTGCCACGACCGAGGTGCATGACGCATTGCTGTCCACGACCCTCGTTGCCGTTCTGAGCTACAAAGACGGATACAGTACGGCAGCAGAAGCTGGCTTTTCGCATCTTGCTGCATTCGTCGACCACAATATCCGGGTAATCATCCTTGGCACGACTGCTGAGCAAGCTCTTGATATCCGGAAGACTCGCCTGAATACGCTCGACGAGACGTACGCGTGGGACAAAGTCGTGTACATTCGGCCTGACTTAAAGGATGTGAATTTCGACCTCATCGTTAACTGTCAGCCGGGACGCAGGTGGCACGATATCGAGATTG
Organism: Paraburkholderia sp. Ac-20336; assembly: GCF_017105025.1. NCBI lineage: Bacteria > Pseudomonadati > Pseudomonadota > Betaproteobacteria > Burkholderiales > Burkholderiaceae > Paraburkholderia > Paraburkholderia sp. Ac-20336. The sequence continues at coordinate 27,950 of NZ_JAAGPS010000038.1, forward strand.
AGCAGATCGGCCCTTTCGAGAAGCTTGGGGACGAAGAGCTACGGCTTGTCGCTCGTGCGTTTCAGCGCGCAGACGAACTGCACCTCAGGGAGCTTTCTGGCGGACGTTCTGGTTCCAAGGTGTTCATGGCGTACGAGAGGCGTCGCGAAGAGCACGCTTCGTTTGGGCACTGGACGCAGCCCCGGCTTGTGAAGGTTGGCGACCGCAAAAAGTTGGGCGACGAGGTCGGCGCGATGAAAGAGGTCTCGCCATATGTACCCTTCGAACTCCGGCCCAATCTCGAGGTGTTCGTTGAAGGGCTGAAAACGTCCGTGTATGTCGCGGACTTCGTCGACAAGTCTGAGTCGCTTCTCAAGGCAGCACGAGAGGGGCGTGGCGAAGCGGCGATTTCGAATTTGTTCAACCGCACCTTGCAGCGTTGGCGAGACCGAGCGAAAGAGCTTCCGAAGCACTTCGGCTCACCCGCTGAAGATGCAGTGCGGCTTGGCGTCGCATCGCCGGATTGGATTGACGGAGCGTATCTGACTTCCGAGCGAATTCGACGGCAAAATTTCGATGTCCAAAAGTTATGGGCTTCGCTATGCGAGTACAAATTCGGCTATCGCGCAGCAACTATTCACGGAGACCTTCACGGAGACAACGTTCGCGTACGAGGCGACGACGCCATTCTTATTGACCTAGGCGCGGTAAGAGGAACAACAGAAAACGGGGATGGCGCGCCGTTGTGCATTGACGTGGCGACGCTTGAAGTCTCGCTTGTCTTCGACCAGCCGAACAACGGCAATTCCAGTGGTGACCCCTTCGAGCAACCGGGGTGGGAGCGGCAAATCGCTCCTTTCTACGACCTTGACGCGATTCTGACTGCGCCCGGTATCGATGCGGCACCGACACCCGACTCGTGGTTGTTCGGATGCTTGCAGCGAATTCGTTCGTTTGGCACTTACGAACAAAGCGATGATCTCGAATATCCCATCGCGCTCGTCATTGCTCTGTGGCGATATTGCAAGTTCGAGCCGAAGACTGCTGCTGACAAAGGGAGGCGCGTTGTTGCGCTTGAGCTTGGCGCAAAACTTATTGCGCAGATCAGGGAGAGAGTAGATGAAGGCAACTCGAATTCGCGATAGAGGGAAAGTTGCACGCAGGCATGAAGCCGACAGCCTACTTGAACGCCCAGGAGACTTCGTCCTCGTCGAACGTGGAGTGTTACGCTCGTTTGTGATGGTGTGCCCGGATGGCTGTGGCGAGAAGCTGGCCATCAACCTTGATCCGCGCACCGACAAGGCATGGCGTTACTACAAGAAGCGCAACCAAATATCGATTTTCCCGTCAGTTTGGCGTGATACCGGATGCCAGAGCCACTTTATCATCTGGAATCACACTATCGTCTGGTGCGAGAGCGCAGAAGGGGATCGAGACGTGGTGGTTGAGGAGGAAGCCGAATTGCGCCGGCGTGTGCTCGAGATATGCACCGCGCAGTGGCAGGCTTTCATTGCACTCGCAGAACGGCTCGACGAAGTCCCTTGGGATGTCAATCGGGCATGCGTGTACCTCGCGCGTAATGTTGGTGTTTTGAAGGAAGGAAAGGGAGACCTGAGGGGGCATTTCAAGCTCTTGTCCGACCAAAGCTGAACGGTGGTGCGACCGAATCCATGAGCACCCATGGTCGGCGCTCCCGTGCAAACTTGACATCTTAATGTGTTCTACGGGAGCGCGCGGAACTGATGGAAGGAGAATCAGTCCGCGCGATCAGCGGCGGACAATATCGGACCCACAGTGGCCGCTTGAAGCGCAGGGCACGACACGGCAGTCGTCTCCGTTCCTAATCCGACAGCGACCGGCACCAGTCGACACCAATTGTCGTCACCCGCCGTCACGCCCAGCGGCTTTGCGCAGCGGTGGGCAGAGTCTGTTAATCCGCCTTGACCAGCTCCCTCCTCCGCGTCATTTGCTCAGCCCGGACATCATAGAAAGCATCTCGAACAACGGGATCTTTCAGCGATAGTCCCAGTTTCCGCAGTTCGGTATGGACAAGCCCGCGCGTGACACGCAGATGGCTTGCATACAGGTCTCTGACTGTAGCCACTGTCAGAGCGCCACGCTCGCCGGCCCGCTGTTCACCTTGCTCATTCACCCAATTCCTGTGCAACTGCGATATCTGTCGGCACGGCTCTGGGAACCAGTAGATGAGATAGCGATGGGCATAGCCAATGCGAGCGGCTACCTCTCGCATTGGCAGCTCGGAGTACCCCTGATTAATGATGGCGTGCAGCGCCTTGCTGATCTCATCTTTTTCCGGGCGTTTCAGATGTGCTCGCCGTGTCTTTCGGGGCTTTGACGTAATGCTGTGAGGACTGAAGGTTTCAATCGCGCCGTTCGTTAGAAATGCCACCGGCGTGGTACCAAGGCTTCGTGTAAACCGGTAAAACGCGGGGAATGACGGCTTGTGGCGTCCCAGCTTCCAGTTACTGAATGTGCCTTCGGAAAAGCCAAGAACTTTTTCGAATGGCTTGATTTCCCCATCGCAAAATCTGTCCGCCGTCTCCTTCAGCCGCTCCCAGAAATGTTCGGCGTTCAGCAGATACTGCGCCGATTGATCGAGCATGACCATCTCGGTGATGGCGTCGATTGCTTGTTGTGCATCGTTTGGCATGAGCTGTTCCCTAGGTTCAGTCGGCTGACCGTCAGGTTGTGCGAGCGGCCCGTAGCAATATGAGCAGTGATCCAGATAGTAGTGGCGCGGTATGAATGGCTGAGTCTTTAGGCAGGCCGGACAGTTCTGTTCAAGGGGAACGTGATGTACCGGACAGTGTTGCACGATGACCGATTGCCAGATAAGGGGGTAATACGGTTCGACGTCCGTCTTCCGCCATTCCGCAAAGCAGACCGGACACCAGTGTGGATGCGAATGCAATATGCGACGTGACCTGTACTGGAAAAGATCGTCCCACCTCATAAAGGTACATTCGTCGAGCCCTGACTGCATGGTGAGCGACTCGAGGCTTTCCTTGATTTCGCGTGCATACTTTCCTAACCCATTCATCGTGCTCAGGTAGGTTGTTACGAATTTTGCGCTATGCTTGGTGTAGTTGATTTCGCAATCGCGCAAGACTTCCTCCTTGACGAGTACATGTGGCTTGACGTTATGCGCCCGGGCGAGACGGATGACAAGGCTATGGAGGGCCTCGACCATCGGAGTGCCCCGCGCCTGAGGGGAGATCGAGTACAAACGGCTTCGCTTGGGTGAAAGCCATTCATTCTCGTTCCATAGCGGCAAAAGGGTATTTTTCATAGGTCGGCTCCCACTTTGTCTCTGCTGGGGCCCCGCACCCCAGGCTTTTGACGAGCGCGAGGCTGTTTGTTTTCTGATGGAGATGGCTGACCAGCAGGAAGGGTCAGTGAGGGACGTTGCGTAAAGGAGAAATTTCGCGCGAACTCGTCGTCGGAAATGTCAGCCATCTGTTCTTCGCCGCTTTTCGCCTCCTCGAGAATTAATCGAAGATCTTTCTGCTTGAACCTATTTTTCTCGATTAGGCCTGCGTTGACAGGCTGCTTCAGATCTAGTGCATCGACGAGGGTACGTTCGAGCCAATTCTTCAGGATACCGACACATCCGACGGAGTACATCAGGAAGTAGTCGGTGTGTTTCAGAAGATCCAGATCCCATTCCACCGGCATGGCGTTCAATAACGAAAAGACAACATTTCGGAAGGAGGCTCCGTATGGATTGTCCTTCACCAAATCCGTTTCCGAATATCGCTCGAAGTGTAGGATTCTCGTACGTCGTGCAAGCTGTCCATGAAAATTGTCCGTATTAAGGAGATCGTACGATGATCCGATAACAATAGGGATCTTTATGTCGTTGGAGAGTGATTTCACGAGATCGAGCTGCAACGAGTGGCGCAGGCTGGAGCGCGAGTAGAACAAGTTCCGGCCCTCATCGAGGACAATCACTTTTGTATTCCGGTTGCGCACGCAGTTCAGCAACGAGCGACGCAGTTCTTCAGCAACGCCGCGTGGGGGATAGCTCATCGTTCTTCGCGAACTGTCGGGATGCAATGCATGAACAGTTTTGCGGTCGACCAGTGGCTCCTCCATGGCATGGAGCAGTCTGATAAAGATATCCTTCCAGTTAGCGTCTCCGGCGATGGGCGTGGGAAGTTCGAGATACACGGCGGGCACCATGGCGGGATCTCTTTCCAATGCTGCCGCGTATGCTGCATTGACCGCTGAAACGAAATGACGCAGGAGCGCAGATTTGCCCACTCCGGTGGACCCAATAACCGCGACAACCGAGTCGCTGCAACCTGCCGTGCAGATCTTGTTCAGGGTGCTGAACATATCTTCAACCCGAAGATGGCGAACCCGCTTGCGATTGAATTCGTCAATCATCCTGGATTCAGGTGTGTCGGGGGAGTAATTCTTCATCACAGGTCCCCCAGAAGCTGAGGAGCATACGTATCGAATTCCGTGTCGCTCGCGTCCAGACCTTCTTCCCATGTGGATGCGCCAGCGCTTTCTGGTTCAATGACATTGTTTCGCTCCGCAAGGTCGTCAGCCAGCTCGCGCTGGCGTAGGCGTTGCAGTCCGAGCACTTCGTCCGCTTCGGTCGTGGTGAGGAAGTTCGCGAGTCGCTTCGCGTTGACTGGGTAGTGGTGCCCGGCCATACGGTGTTTCGCCCGCAGATACTCGGACGCGATCTGCATTTCCCTTTCCGAATGGTCTTTGAATACCAGATAGCATTCCGATTGGCATTCGTGCCAACGATGGTTGATGTAGGCGTATGCGATTCCCATGTTGTATGGGTCATACCGAACTGGGACGACCTGCCCGAGGGCCGAATGAAGGCGCAGGGCGACACATGAGTAATACACGTAGTTAATCTTGACTCCGTGTGTAGTCACCCTAGCCGTTCCCTTGTTGGTCGATGGCAAGCTCAGCAAAATGAATGCTTTCGAGTAAGGGATCCTTGCATGAGAGCGTGTGCCAGATAGTGCTAGACCGTGCGCGAAAATTTCGTCTGGACTGCAACCCAGAGTCGAGTGATGGTTCCGCTGGTAGACCTGATCGAAATATTGGCCAAGGCGGCTGATCAATTCATGGAGCGTCCACACGGAAAGCGCAACTGGATCTACAGACTTCGTTTTCTTGCGATACTCGCGATCGGCCTGGGTGTTGCCGCGAAGGTTATAGATGAAATCGTTTTGGCTGACGTTGAAAATGATTTCAATAACGCTGCCATCGCGTGGTTGAGATGTACGGCGATCAAGCTTATGACATCGGAGAGCGGCAAGAAGCTGATCGAAATAGATCGACTGGAAATCTTTTCCTTTATCAACAACGATGAATTGGGGAACACGGCCGTGCCGTTTTACACAGTCACGGATAAGCATCATGTTCGATCGGTACGAGGGCGAGTCGAACGTCACATAGAACGCAAGCACCTTACGGGAATACGCATCGAGAAGGAGTGTTAGCCACGCGCTCTGGCGGATGGTCTTTCCGTCCATCGACCTCAGACGCATTGGAAGGGGCGTGTGGTCGATGTGGCCGATGTGGAACGGGTGTGTGCCATGTCTTGGCGTTGCGTAGGTTAGATGCCCGTCGGGAATAGTCGGGATCGGCGCCATCTCGTACGCTACTCGCCCACCGAACCGCTTCATCACTGAAGATCGGGTTGTCAGTCTTTGAATCTCGCGGACGAAGGTGTTGCGGCTGGGCGCCCGCAAGCCTTTCTCTTCGCACAAGACAATCACCTTGCCGAACAATGCGGAATTGGTTTTTTGCCTGGGGTCGACCCAACCAGTATGGAAGACGTTGGCGATAATACCGAGAACATCGGTGTGAATCTTTCTCTCGTGGTTTCCCTGTGTGTGTTGCCAGTTTGGAACCAGACCGAGGAACCCGTATCCTGTCGTACGTTCAGCGTTGCGATAGCTTGCGAGCCAATATTGGCGTGCACGTCGTGAGTACTGCCGGGCAGATGCAGAGATGTTCGGTGAGAACAAGATGCTGTAACGTGCGTACGCGACCTTGAGCTGAGCATCACTTGCCTGCTGTAGTATGTTAAGTGCATTTTTTTGAGCATCGTCATCTTGTGTTCGTTCAATCGGAACGATCTGGCCTTTCCTTGCAAGCGCGTCAAATACGCCGTGCTGCAGCACGATGACGCTGTTGTCATTAATGACGTCCGGATCGACGCAACGACAGGCGATCTCTGTGTCCCCGCGATTGATGACTTCCCAACGTTTGCCGTCCCAGCCGAAGCCAGTTCCCGGCATTAGTGACAGAATGACGTGGTCACGCGGGTTGTTCGTCTGCGATGCGGCGAACACTCGGTATGCCGAAGCGCACGACGCATCGCGAAATACCAGTGCATGCTCGCGATCGGTGATGCGTTGGGCCGTGAGATCGAAATTGATCCGGCCCTCGACAACATCGGCGTTGAGGGTATCTGCGATGTCTGGGTTGTCGCTTAATATGTCGGATACGGTGGCCCACCGCCGTGCGGCTAGGTAATCGCGCAGCCTAGCTTGCTGTACAGGGTCACTTTGGGCAGGCTTGAGGATGTAGTCGCGCAGGTACTCGAGGTTCTCGATCAGAACAAGATTGTTTTCGCTCGCGGGGCGAATTCGGAAAGACGCGCCGTAGTCGCTATTGACATGCTCCTCAGCCGGTGGATAGCGCCAGTCACCTCTATCGTCGATCGAGTAGGCGTGAGGGCGCTTTTGGACCAACCCCGACAGTTCTTTGCCGGTCTTGCATTCGACGAACTCAAACCCGCTCCGGGTGATCCGGAAAAAATCGGGCGTGTAGGTCCAGCTGGACCGCCGGCCATTTGGCAATTGAGCCGTCAATTGGAGGAACGCAGGCTGGCCATAGAATTCTAGTGTTTCGTCGTCGAAGTCCCACGTGACGGCTGCGGAGTACTCCGTGATCTTTGCTTCGCATTCGATCACGAACCCCATCTTGTGACTGGCATAGCGAACACGGTGGCTTCGGCGGCCGCCGTCAACGGCGCGAACAGGCGCGTTCGTTCGGATCCACTGGATTTTTCGTCGATGGGCTTCCTGTGTGCCGAGTCGCTCGAACAGCTCGTGAAGTTCGATATCGGTCAGCATGCGGGCCTCCCGAAGGCGGTGACAAATGCGGAAGGGTCACCGCTCAGCGCGATGCGGGTCTGCCCCTTACTGGCGGTTTCGGTGCGACGGATTTGACTAAACCAGCTCATTTGCGTTTCTCCGGCGTAGCTGTCCCCTGGTACCTGTTAAAGGAGCCATTGGGGACAGCAAGATAAAAGAAGTCCGCTGCAGGACGGAAATCCGGCAGGAAACGGACGAACGAAGAGATTCCTGTTGACAGACAGGAAAAAACGCGGGATAAATGAGCTGTCCCGACCTAGGGCAACGCATTTTTCCCAAAACGGCCCGCGCTCTGCCAGGAGCGTGGGCCGTTTGCATTTCGGCAACCCTCAGCCGTCCCGTATCGGGGCTGCCTCTCGAAATGGGGCCAGATTAACTTGCTATCGCGATAGACGCCTCCATTCAGGAGTGTTTGGTGCCCGCTACATTATTCGCGGGAGCGAAGGTATCAAATCTAGCGGATATTTATGGCCGAGCGCAACACGTCAACCTTTTTTGGATTTGAACTTGTCGAAGGGCTCGGAACCATTGATGGTAAAGGGTTTGGTCGATTATTGAGCGTTTTTTAATTTAAATCAGTGAGGGGCCTGATTCAAACTATAGTGATGGAGTTGAAATCACCCCGGTTGATAATTTTAATTGTCTTGTGAGGTGAGAGTGCTGAACTTCGCTTTTTTGCGCTTGTGAAAGAGGACCGCAGCGAATACGTTCCGCAAGTATGCAGGGAGGTGAATGGTCAAACGGGTGAACTGAGCGACGAAGCGATTCGGAGCCTTTTCTGGCGCTGACTTGTGTCTGAGCTGATCGCTGACGCACTCTTGCCCGATCACGGGCGCAAGATGAGCGCCTATCTAAAAACAGCGTATGGTAATAAACGCAACTATTGGAGGTGGTATGGCATCCGCAACTGTGGGGATGAAAGGACGGGTTACGATTCCTCGGCAAGTCCGCAGCCAACTCGGACTTGCCGCTGGCGACCGAATCGACTTCGTCCGGAACGATGAAACCGGGCGCTATGAGCTCATTCCTGCCAATCGGCGCATCAAAGCGCTCAAGGGCATCGTCGCGGCGCCAGCTAGGCCGATTTCCGTCGAGGATATGAATTTGATGAACGGCAGGCGCGGGTCGGCGTCACGATGACCAGGCTCCGCGTGTGCGTGGCGGGCCCACTTCGCACGTACAGGCGAACCTCTGCGCTTTATGTGGCGCGCACCGAGAATACTGACGTGAAACGATAGCTCGGCCGGCGCAAGATCGACGTCGGAACGCCGTCCAAAACGAGCCAACTCATGCCGCGCGACGTCTTGTAAGGCCATTCATCTTCATTGCAATAGATGGCTTTAGTCTGCGGCTTTTATTTCTGGGGGCGGTTCGGCATACTTCTCTGATAGTGTCGGCCCACTTGGCATGCTAGGTCGAGATGTCGATCGCGACGGCATGTGAGGTATCGGGTTTCCGTGTCACTGTCTTCGGCAGTCGTGCCCTCCGCGATGTTGCGAATGGACGCCAATCGCGGGTTGTAGGGTGATAGTCCGCCCGTTGTAACTACTGTTGATGCAGCGGTCAGGGCCCTAAAAGACAAAATAGTAGGTCTTGTCAAATCAGATCATGACAATCTTTCTTTCTTCAGCTGCGCTTTGCATATCACTCCTGTCCCTTTACTTTACCTTCAGAAAGGACGCTCATCGCGTTCGCTTAGAGATAACGCCGGTGGAGTTCAACTGCATTGCGTTGGGAATCAATAACGATAGCTCCTACGACATGGAGGTTCTTTCAGTAGGATACTTTGACTCGACCGGCGTGGTAACCTGGATTGATCGCGTGGGGGACTATCAGACGCGGGCGTGGATCGACTACCCGGTTCCGGTAAAAGGCCGATCAATGTGCGTGTTGAGCTTGGTTGTCGGTCGTGACGTTCCGAGTGAAAACTGGTCTTATGGCTACTGCGTGCAACTGGCGACCGGCCGCATTTATGTCTTGCGAGGCTCTGCTCCTTGGCGCATTGCCGCGAAAATGCACGTCGCTTCTCTTTTTTCTCGTCTCAGCGCCGGGCGTTATGTGATACCGGGGATAGGCCGCATCCGTCTTCCATCTCGACGTTGACGCTATCAGGGAGCGCGTCGCCACACGTCGTACGCAAACTGAGAGGTGGCCTTGCGGATAGACCGACATCTTTGATCAATGTAACGGGCTCCAGTTGGTGAATTTTTCGTCGGCAACTGTTCGATCGTTATCATCCGCTCTGCGACGATCTACAGCATCGGCGTAGAAGCTTCGAAATTCTCATCTGTTTGCAATCGAGAAAAATCGCAGCCAACGTGCATTCCGTTCTCACCTTGGACGGAGACGCAAATGTGGGCACGAAGATCGTGCGGCAACGGAACTTGATGAATCTGACCGAGAGTGACCGTCACTACACGGACAACCGAAAATTGGTCAACGATTAGCGGTACGCCGTTGTCAACTGTCTGAGTGATCTCCGAGGTCGATACAGGGGTTTGCGACCTGATTACTTGGCTTTTGCCAATGTCGCCGTGCACGAAGGCCCGGACGGTCGCCTTGCCTTGCGCAATCTTTTCGACCGTCAAATCGATCACCGGCTTGACAACACCTTCTGCGCATCGACCGGCGTTGCATTCTCGAATCGTGAAAAGGCCAGGTGTGACGATACTCGCTTGTCCGGCCGGGACCAGATCGTTGTACGCAGTACTCAGGCGCTTGGTGGCCGGATCGTTTGATGGGGCCGAGAAAAGCCCTCCGACGTAAGCGGACGGCGGTGGCGAAGATGCACATCCGGATAGAGCTGCAAATGTGACGAATGCCAATAGGCCGGGTTTTCCAACTTGCATGCGATTTCCCCGAGTGGAATAACGGGTTATCGGCAATTTGCAGCGCAGTCTTTAGCAGGCTGTACCGATCTCTGTCGGCAGCGTGTTGCGACGTTGGCGCAGTGGCTTCAGGCTCGGCTGAGTACGATCTGAACCGCATTCTGGCGCCGCCCACTTTCCTTCGCGGAGGGAAGCTGCAGCCGGTGTCGTTCTGCCGCGTTATTGATAGAGCACCGTTTTAGCGCTCGGCCCTAAAGATCATACGAAAGTGGCCGTAAGAATGTTAATCACTGCGGGAAACGCGCCGTGCGACGGCGGAGCCATCAAGGTGTCCCTCGTCCAAGCCGCCTGCTTCACTAGCCCAACATTCTTTTGAGCTGCTCCGTTTGGAGCGCTCGAACCCCACCCATTAAGGACCATGTCGAGACGAAAATACCTGGCAGAAGCCGGACTGCATCTCTATTCGACTGGTGCCACCGTGACGGCGCCATCCCACTTACATCAATTAGCGAAAACGTCAAAGACAGACCCGAACCTTCAAGCTTTGCTCGAAGGCTGCAACCTGTATGCGATTGTCAGGCGCCAGAGGATCACCTGCGATCCTATGACGCTGCGGATCAGTGACGGTCACATATACGGAGATTTCAGGGTGCACAACGGTTTCGACTATGAGAGAACTCCGTTCGCGAGCAAAAAAAGATTCCCGGAGGGGACCGCCGTCTTGGCTCGCGACGGTGGAACAATGGTACACATCGGTGGGCAATGGGGGCAGTTTGATATGCCGATATATCGCTGGATTGGCGAATGCAGCCATTCGCTTGCGAAAGAGCTGGACCTTGACGTGCTGTATATCGGACAAAGTTGGGGAGGAAAGGGGGAGCGCCATGCGATACATCGGCTGGTTGCGCATACGACGCTGCAACGGATACTAGCGGATACGCTTGCGTACTGTCCTGACCAGGAAATTCTTACGCTGCTGTTTAAGTGTGAATATCAAAGAAATATCATCAGTACTGCTGGGGATTTCTCGTTGACACCAGAAGCAACAGATGAAGAAGAGTCGGCCCATTTTTCATCTGTGCAAAATGCTATGACGAGTCGAAGGAACCGAATTAGTCTAGCCGAAGCGGCTCTGATCTCGCATTTCAAGCCGCTATATAACTTCACGTTTAGGGATTGGAAGCCGTCAAAGAAACAGAAAATACTCCAGGAATTAATCGAACTTGACTTCAGCGCTTTGACCGTCGAGCTCAACACCGCACAGATTAACGCGAAGCTATTCTCGGATAGGTGTCCAAAGCGCGACGTGGAGGCACAGCTGCGTGCAGCCGGTTTCGATCCTGGTCGTGTATCCAAGGAAGAAGCTCGGGAGTTTCTGAGCAACATGTCTCACGCTATCTATGCAAACGTTCCTCTCCATTCTAAGGAGGAGCGAGAGACGTTTCTTCATAGCATGCCGTGGAACGTCTGAGTGCGAGGGAGGGACGAGCCACGCCTTCGGTTCTGCAAGGACCGTCCAAAGCGAAGCGTTCAGAAAGCTCCGAATGCCTTCTGCTTTTTTCATCTCGCATGTGAAGGATCGGTGCCCCCCCAATGCGCGAGCGGCGTGCCGTGTCGCTGGAAGTGCTGTTGCCTTATTCAAAGCCTGATCGGTAGCTCATGGGGGCGACCGCGTACGCGCGCGAGGGACACCTTGGGCGCTTGGCTACGAAAGGATTGAGGCATTCCTGGCAGCCCGCGAAGCCTTATAGGAGAGACGCGACCGGCTCGGCGTGCGACATCGCGCTCGCTACGCGAAAGCCATTCGTCAGGCAGACAATGGACGGCTCAGAATTTATAAATGCGCGCGGCAGCTTCGCACGCCTGCGATCTTAAGCGGCGCACGCTGTGCCATCGCCTTGCGAGCCTCCAGTGCCTGACAGGCAGTCGGCAAGGGCAGAGACGTTTATCTTTGCCTCATCGGCACAATGCCGCTTTCGGAGCCTAGACGCCGAGAAGATATTTTCGACTGGGTCGCGGCGCACGTTGATCAGGCCTCCGTGCAAGTCAACATGAAAACCTGCGCTTGCACCTCTCGCTATGGCTTGATGCGCCAGTCCGGCAGTTCGGGAAACGTCTTTCGTTTTGAGATCTTTGCTGCGGCACGCAAGCGCTCCTTCATTTGTGGCGTGATAGCAGGCATGCCACGTGATCGTCCTCGGCGGACCACAACCGTCGGCAATGATTTGTCGCTAGTGCCGGAATCCTTTCCTGTTGGGGTCTTGCTCATACAGGTTCCCTCTTGCCAATACCCACCAGCGTGCAAATGTGCTCGAACTGACGGCCAATATGACGCGACCTACCGTTGCCTTTTCCGTCGCCGCGGGTTAGCTACGCGGCGCGCCTGTCGTCGAGGTGGTTCAGGAAGTACGAGCTTCACAACAGGCCTGCCCGCGCGGCAGACAACGAAGCTGCGTTTGGCAGTCAGCTTGGTGACCAGTCGCTCGATGCCGGACTGCGCACTCGACAGGCTTACGTAGCGATTCCTCATCACCCTTCCCGCGTCGAAGGTGGTGAAGAGATGATACGCCACCTACGGAGTAGTGCCGCCATCATTACGTTTGCATTGGCCTGGTTTAGGCGGCGACGGCAAGCTGCGGCTGGTCCAAGGAAACCGTTTCGACGATAGCCTGAAATTCTTTCAGCAGATCCGCCTGATTCTGCAACAGGTACTGACGGACGGGCTCGTTTTCCAGAAGCTTGGTGAGGTAGCTCTTGGCCAGCACGAGATTCAGGACATCCTGCCCGTAGGTCTGCTCGACGATCTTGTACTGACCCTGCAGATTGCTCATCTCGCGTTCCATCTTCGCCATCTGCTCTGGACTCACGCCCGTCAGTTTTGCGGGCTTTTTACCTTCGACGAGACGCGAAGCCGGTGTTGCAACGAGCAGCGCTTCTGCATACGACACGCTGACATTGTTCGCTGCGACCATCAGTTCGACGCATTCGAGTTGTCGCGTCGGTTTCATTTTTCGAAGGGCGCGCACAAGCTCGGGCGAGAACTGGCGGTCACCGAGAAGCGATGCTGCCTCCGTACATATGCCGTCCAGAAGTGTCATTCGCTTAATGATCTGGGACACGTCGACTGCGAGGGCTTTTGCCAATCGTTCCGGTGAGACACCGCGCTCAACCGCACGCCGGATCATATAGTGCTCCTGGATCGTTGAAAGCCGGTTGATCCTGTTGTTATACGTATAGCTTTCATCGTCCGTGGATACGAGGCAGCTCGCCGTGGTCTGTCCAAGGTCCTGCAACGCAATCAGGCGAAGATGTCCGTCGAGCAGTACATGCTGGCCTGAAGTCTGATCGGCTGAGGTCACGGAAAGCGGTTCGATGAGGCCGACCTCCTGGATTGAGGCTCTGATCTGTTTGAATTTCCGCGATTCGACCACGCCGGTCGGCGTTCGACGCGACGGCAGTATGTTGGTGACTGAAACGGATAGCGGCTCGGGAATGAAGCCCAACGTCACGCCTGTCATGCTGCGCTCCCACCGGGCCAGACGCGTTCAGCCAGATATTTAGGCAGCGTGCTCAGTCCTTCCGCGCGGAGGAGGTTCACGAAATTCTCGTCGGCCAAAAGTTGCCGGAGGCCTCCCACCACGAAGAGAAGTCGCTGCTGCGTAAATTCGGCCTTTCTGACCATCGCCTTCTGCCGCTCCACTTCGCGTTGATAAGTGCGTACGAGGCTCGAAGTCGTGACACAGGTGACACTGCGCGACATGTTCCGATTGGCCAAGCGCCCAAGCGTTTTTCGTCGCTCGATCACGCGACGTGCGTCCATCAGCTGCCTGCCTCGAAGCTTTCCTGATTCGTACGCCTCCTGAAGAGCACCCTGAATCGCCTCATCGTTGTCGCCGGCGCCGACGATTGTGAGAGCAGCATTCAGTGGAATCTGCCCTTTTTCGACAGCAATAACGAGCCGTTCCTCACCGTGATGCAGCAGCGTCAGTATTCCTTGTACGTACTGTTGCGTGAGCCCCGTCTTCTCCGCGATCGTCTTCGGCGCGTAGCCGCGCTCCTGCAACTGCCGTATGCCGGCAAGCAGCTCCAGCGGCCGGCATTGCCGGCGTGCGATGTTCTCAGTGAGACTCATGATGAACGCGTCTTCATCGCTCACATTCACAACGAGGGCAGGAATCGCTGATTCACCAAGGGAGCGATACGCTTTGAGCCTTCCTTCGCCACACACAAGCAGATATTTCTCAATACCGCTGGAGGTCGCACGCGGCGTGACAAGAATCGGTTTCTTCAGGCCGATGATCTTTATATTGCCGACGATCTCGTCGAAGACTCGGCTATTGCGGTCACGGGGATTGATGACTTCGATCTGGTCAACGGGAATCATACGGACTTCACCTGACGACTGATGCTGGATCATGCTGCTCTCCTCAGGCGAGCACGCTGCGCCATTCCGTACAGGTAATCCAGCGTATCGAAGCGATAGCTTTCGAATTCGATCGGGTTGTGATCCGCCAGCTGTATGCGGGGTTGGCCGAAATCTAGGCGAGGCAGAAGGTAATAATCGAGCGCCGCCGAATTTTCGTGATCGAGTCGAACCGCTACGGTGATGTCTGCCAGTAGGCTGGTATCGAAGCGCACCTTCCAGTGATTGCGACCATCGCCGTGAGCCTGACAACGGGAGAGGACGATACAGGCGGTGAACTCGTTGTTGACGGTGAGAAGGTCTGTGGCTGAATCTCGGGTTACAGCTCCACCGAGGTCCGTGATCTTGTTTTCAGTTTCAGCGACGATTTTCGGGTGAAGCTGCCGCAGAAACCGGTTCGCCTCGACATACTGATAGTCACGGCCAGGCGTGAAGCCTACGGTCTGGTATGCTCGGATCAGGCTGCCAAACCGATACGCGTAGACGGAGGAAGACGGCATTCCCTCTGTTTCGTCGATCACGACACCGGAGAGAAAGCCACGGCTACGATACAGGTTTTTCAGGCGCTCGATCAGTTCCTCGCATGAATAGCGCCGGGCGCGCGCCCGCATGATGCCCTGCGCAGTGTAAAACGCTTCGCTCGGCACAATCGACTGAAATGCGCCGTCCTTGCGGATCCACATCTCAGGCGGATTGACCACCCGCGCCTTCTTAAGCTTGAATGACACGCGGTTGTAGACGTTATTGCCAATGTACTTCTCGTTGGTCAACACCTCCCTTACAGTTGTGCGGGTCCATTCACGATCGAGGTCGGTACGGACGCGCATGCCGTTTAGGCGCGCAGCGATCTCGTACTCATTCAACGATTCGTCGATAAACCAGTCATAAATGAGATTGACGATCCGGATCTCACTTTGCGGCCCCGGCATCAGAATGACGCGATCCGTCTGTAGCGACTTGTGCTCTCCGCGTTGCAAATCGCCCTTCATGAGGCCATGCTGATCAACGAGCACGCGTCGCATTCCATAACCAGCTGGGCCACCCTGCCGGAAGCCAAGCTCGATTAGTCGGCACTGACCTGCGAACACTTTCGTCGACAATTCACGGCTGTACTCGCCGGCCATGGCTCGCTTGACGCCCTTGACTATCGTCGATACAGGCGATCCATCGTTCTCGAATTGCTCGGCGCAATAGGCCACCTGGATGCCGGCACGCCTGCAGATGTATTCGTAGTAGGCGCTTTCGTCGGCGTCTTGAAAACGTCCCCAGCGACTGACGTCGTAGACCAGGATGACCTGAAAATCCGCGACATGATTTTCGACGTCGTGAATCAACTGCTGCAGGGCTTGTCGACCGTCGAGCCGCAGGCCGCTTTTGCCTTCATCGGCATAGGTGCGCACGAGCTCAAGTCCGCGTCGGGCCGCATACTCACGAATCCGATCGCGCTGGTTCTCGGTCGAGTACTGCTGATGTTCAGTCGACATGCGCACGTATTCGGCTGCGCGCAGCGGTTGCGCCTGTGCGTTGTCTGCGTCGTCTGTGTGATCGAGTGCCACGGTCCTGCTCCAGCCAGCGTTGACGCCGTCATTTGTTCCCCGCTCGCGTTCACTGTCGGTCAGAGGGATCGCTGCGGTCCGGCAGAAAATGGTTTCTCCGCAGCGCCACGACGATCAAATGCGCGGGTACAGAACGAAGGTAGCAGGCAATAAACCGAAGTCGATCAGGTCATCTCTTTGCAATTATGTGGGGACAAGCTTCGGCGCCGATAGCACAGCGATGTGCACTGTCCACGCGTTCATCTTTGCAATGCCGGCTTCTACCGCGTCGCGCAGTATGTAGAACCCGGACGTGAGTGGCCGCGAGGGCTGCAACGCGTTCATGTTTGCAATTGGCTGGCAAAACCGATGCGCATTCCGTTTGCGCTGCATGACGCGATTGCGCTCGCAATACGTTGGATGGGTCGCACGATACTGGCGCCAATAGTCTGGATGCCGGGCCAGCCAGTCCGCCTGTGCCCGGGCCTGGTTGTCGCGGTAGTCAGAATCCGTGCGAAGGCGCTGACGCTGCCACGCGCGTCGGCGAGCTCGCTGACAGGCTTCGGCTGAGCAGTACCGTTGATTGGGAACGTGCCGCAGAGGGGTGAACGCCGCTCCGCAGGCGGCGCAGGTTCGAGCCGATTTCATGACTAGGCTCCGCGTGATGACCGTGATGGACGGCGCTGGCGCAGATCTGGGGCGATTTCACGCGGCAGGATGCCTCGAGAAGCTCTGCCGGACGCAATTGCGCGAGCCACCCACGGAGATTTTCCCTGTTCTCGACACGAATGCCAGACGCACTTTAACGAGCCCCACGTCAGCAGGCCCGCATGCACGCTCGCATTTGTGAACAGCTTCAATAATCGCGGGCCACTTCCGCGAATCCAGTCGTCCGACGACCCGGAGTATGACTCTCAGGAACAAAGTGCAACGAAATCTGGCTTGGCTCGATAAAGTGCAGAAACTTGGTTCCCCGGTGTATTTCCTCAATTAGTTCGATCCCCTGTTCTACCGTAGTTGGGGTGCAAAAAGAAGGTTCGAACTGAGTGCAAGAAATTGCTTCGTGTCTCACGTAGAATTCCGCAAACCCCGCGTAGCGTAAGGCTCGCGGGGTTTTTGTTTCCATTCCGGAATCATGAGTTCCGTCGACTGCCGGGGGCATTTTCTCCATCGCCTCCTTAAGTGCAAAAACCGGCCTCGCGCCGGTTTTTGCACTTCTACACACGGAAATCGGCAACCGCCTATCAACGCGTTGCCGCGGAGCCGCACCGATCCCTAACTCCTCAGGCAGACCGCGCGGCAAACCTCACTCAGAACTTATCCCACCCGTCATCAGCGCTCGCAACAGACACCGCCGACACCCCAACCGAACTCCCCACACCATTCGCCCCCACCAATGCCGCGACCGGCGCCACGCCCGTCGCTCGCGTGGCCCGTTGCGTTGTCGCCAACGCTTCCCGCCTCGGCATCGCGCTACGCTGAGCCAACGCCGGAGCATGAGCCGACACATGACCGGACGCATGCGCAGACCCATAAACCGGAGCCGCAGCACCCGCCCCCATCCCGCCGCTATTCACCACCTGAAAAAACGCCACCGCTTCGCTCAACTGCTGCCCCTGATCTTCCATCGAGCGCGATGCGGCCGCGGCTTCTTCCACGAGCGCGGCGTTCTGCTGCGTGACGTTGTCCATCTGCGTGATCGCGAGATTCACCTGCTCGATGCCGCGGCTCTGTTCGCTCGATGCTGCCGCGATCTCCGCCATGATGTCGGTTACGCGCGCGACGGCCTGCGTGACTTCGCTCATCGTCTTGCCCGCTTCGCTGGCGAGCGCCGAGCCGTCGCGGATGCGGTCCACCGAGTTCGCGATCAGATCCTTGATCTCCTTGGCCGCGCTCGACGAGCGTTGCGCGAGGCTGCGCACTTCGCTCGCGACCACCGCGAAGCCGCGTCCCTGTTCGCCCGCGCGAGCCGCTTCGACGGCCGCGTTCAGCGCGAGGATATTCGTCTGGAACGCGATGCCTTCGATCATGCCGGTGATGTCCGCGATCTTCGTCGAGCTATCGCTGATCTGCTGCATCGTGTCGACGACCTGGCCGACCACCACGCTGCCTTTCTGCGCGACCGACGACGCGTTCGCCGCCAGCGTGCTGCCCTGCTGCGCGTTATCGGCGTTCTGTCTGACCGTCGACGTCAGTTCCTCCATGCTCGACGCCGTTTCCTGCAGCGAGGCGGCCTGCTGTTCGGTGCGCTGGCTCAGGTCCATGTTGCCCGCCGCGATCTGGCGTGCCGCGCCGGCAATGCTCGTGCTGCTGTCGCGCACGCGCGTGACGATGATGGTGAGCCGCTCGTTCATCTCGCGTAGCGCGCCGAGCAGTTTGCTGGTTTCGTCGTGGCCGTCGGCGCTGATGCGCGTGCGCAGATCGCCTTGCGACACCGTGCGTGCGACGTCGATCGCAAAGCCGAGCGGTCCGGTCACCGCGCGCGAGATCAGCCAGCACGAAACGATCGCGAGCGCGATGGCGGCGAGGCAGATCGCGATCAGCAGATTGCGCTGATTCTGATAGTGCTCGGCGTAGTCGTTGATCAACTGCTCCTGGCGGGTCCGCGTGTAGTCGGCATAGGTATCGGTCGCACGGATCAACTGGGCGAGCAGCGGGCGGCAGTTGTCGTCGATGTCGGTGACCGCGTCGTCGCGCTTGCCGGCGAGCGCGAGATTGACGATGCGCGTGGCGACCGGACCATACGCCGCCTCGATGCGATTGATCTCGGCGACGAGACTGCGCGCCTTCTCCGACGTATCGGTCGCGTTCGCAATCATCTCGTTCAACTGTTTCAGGTGCGCCTGCACGTCTTCGTGCGCGCGCATCACGTCGGCCTTTTCTATTTCGACGTCCTGGGGTTTGGTCACGAGCACGAGATTGCGCGCGGCGATCGCGCGCCGGTCGATCGCCGTTCGCACCTGCACGACCATGTCCGCGCGCGCATTGATGCCGTGCACGTAGTTGGTGAAACCATCGGTCGAGTCGCTTAGCGCTTTCAGCGAAAGCCCGGAGACGGCGACGACGATCAAGGAAAGCATGCCGAAGCCGGCAATGAGCTTGCTTCTGATGGTGAGGCGATTGAGGATCACTTTTATTCTCTCCAATAACGAAACATCGAGCGATTCGTATGGACTCTCAGGTCCGGACATGGGAACGTTTCTACGAGGACGCCGTACTTCCCGACGGCTTGACGTCATACCCCGGCAGGCATTGCGCGTGAGCGCTGACCGGCGAGGGCATCCCATTTACCGGTTATCGGATCGGATGCCGCCGGACTTGATAGAGATCGGAATTTTTTGCGCACGCTTGCCCGCGATGGCTGAAGGAGGTGGAAAATTGTGCGGCCTTGCTTCTATTTAGGCGCATGATGAAAACCCGACCTTTCGATCTGATTGCAGCGGGGCGGGCGTTGAAGTCGAGGAGCGCGGGGGCTTCGTCCGGTTCCATCGCCGTGCAGCGTTTGTTTGTGTTCTTTTGCCCAGGAACAATGTTTGTGTTCGTTTACGCCGATCGGCCGAGGTTGAGGTAGTCTTGCTGAAACCCCTCGTTCCCCGGTTTCGCGCGCTTGTGGTTGCCTCCCGACGAACGAACCCGTCGCTGCGCGAATGCCGGCTAGTTCGTTTCCACCCATGCGATCAATACCGGATTCCGTCAGTCGAGATATTCGCGCCGCGCTAAGCGACCTGGACGGCGCGCGCGAATGGATGGCTTCGATCTGCGGTCCGCACGGTCTGCAGGTCAGCCGGCCGGAGCGGCTGCGGTTTCACCAGTCGGGCACCGTGTTGCGGTCGATGGCGACGACGCTCGGCTTTGTCGAGTACGGCACCGACGTCACGGTCGCGGTGCGCGAGAACAGTCCGCTGAACTGCTATAGCGTGAGCCTGCCGATGGTCGGGCAGCAGGAACTGGCCGCGCACGGCAAGACATGGCTGTCGGATCAGGACTGCGGGTTGATCGTCAGTCCGCAGGAGTCGCAGGACCTGGCCATCACCGGCAATTGCCGCAAGCTGCATGTCGCGATTCCGCGCGCCGCGCTTCAGCAGGTGCTGCAGACGATGCTGCAACGTCCGCTCGACGCGCCGCTCGTGTTCCAGCCCGACATGGACGCGGCGGCCGGCGAGCAGGGCACGTGGTGGCGCATGGTCAAGTTTCTCGCCGGCGAGATGGAACGCGCGGGGGCGCTCGGGCAGCTCTATATGTCGAGCGAATTCGAACTGACGCTGCTCAAGGGGCTGCTGCTGTCGCAGCCGCACAACTACTCGGCGCAACTCGCCAATGCGTCGGCCGTGACGCCGCCGCATTACCTGATCAAGGCGCGCCAGTTCATTCACGACAACGCGCGCGAGCCGATCACGCTCGAAGAGATCGAGCGCGCCTCGGGGGTGTCGCGCTTCAAGCTGTTCGACGGATTCCGGCAGTATTTCGGCTGTGCGCCGATTGCCTATCTGAAGCGCTACCGGCTCGAATCGGTGCGGCGCGATATTCTCGAAGACCGTTCGGTGCGCAATATTTCATCGGTTGCGCTGAGTTGGGGGATGTCGCATCTCGGCCGCTTTTCGACCGAGTACAAGGTGATGTTCGGCGAGTCGCCGTCCGATACGCTCAAGCGCGCGGCGCGCGTGCCAGTGAAGCGGGGCTGATTCGCCGGCCGCGAGTTCGCCTGACACTCGCGCATTCGCCGTCAGCGTTTTGCCAAATGGAATCGTCCCGTCCGATCGCCTTGCGACGACGGAACGGGACGCAAAAGAAACACACACTCAAACACAACTGCAAACAGAGCCGCAGCGGGAGCGCGACGGAAGAACCCGCGTCACATCACGCACTTTACCGTGCGTTGCTCTCGCCAAACTTCTCGTAGTACAGCCGGTAGTCCTGAATGCCTTGCTCGGCGAGCCAGGTCTTGATCGCTTCGACCATCGGCGGCGGGCCGCACACGTACATGTCGAAGCCATTTGCTTCGAGGAACGAACGGTCGAAATGTTCGGGGATCAGCCCCGTCTTGCCCGACCATTCCGGCACGGCATTCATCACGACCGTTTCGACCGCGAAGCCCTCGATGCTCGCCTTGTAGCCGTCGATGCGCCCGGTTTCGCACAGGTCGGCCGCATTGGTGACGCCGTAGTACAGATGCACCGGATGCGCGCAATTGCGCTTCGCCGCAATCTCGTCGAGCATGCCGAGGAACGCGGAGAGTCCCGTGCCGCCCGCGACCATCACGAGCGGACGCTCGATCTGACGCAGATAGAACGCGCCGAGCGGTGCCTCGAATTCGACCGTGTCGCCGACCTTGCAGCGCTCGCGCAGGTAGTTGCTCATCACGCCGTCGGGCAGCAGGCGAATCAGGAACTGCAAATCGTTGCGCGTATTCGGATGATTCGCGAACGAGTACGAACGCCAGTCCTCGGTGCCGGGCACCTTCACGCGCGCGTATTGCCCCGGCAGAAAATCGAGCTGACGCGCATGCGCGCTCGCATCGAGACGCAGAACCGCGGTCGTCGCCGACACGAGTTCGACGCCGACTACGCGCGCCGACACGGTGCTCGTGCCCGCGCCTTTGCACAGCGTCGAATCGAAGTCGAAATAGAACGACGCGTCCGACTTTACGCGCGTCTGGCACGAGAGGATCTTGCGCTCGTCGAGGTCGGCCTCGCTGAGCGTTTCCTCGTCGACGTAATCGAGCGTGTAGTCGCCCGATTCGCAGCGGCCCTGGCAGGTGCCGCACACGCCTTCGCGGCAATCGAGCGGAATGTTCACGCCGTGGCGCAGTGCCGCATCGAGCAGCAGCTCGTTCGGGCTCACGTCGAAGAACGCGGTTTTGCCATCGGCAAAGCTCAATGCGACTTTATGTTTCATCGTCGTGCTCCCGCTTACAGATGGTAGAAGTCCAGCACCGCGTTGATGTGGTCGTTCAGCAGCAGCACGTGCTTGCGCGTGATCTTCCAGCTATCGCCCGACGGCCGCAGGTCGTACACCGCGCGGCCGTAGAAGTAGTCGGTCGAGCCGTGGCGCGTGTAGAGCGTCGACCAGTTCACGTTGGCCTCGACGCCCGCATCCGCGCGCTCGCTCAGACGCACGTTGCTGATCTGATGCATGGTGCGCGGCAGCGGCGTCGACGCGGCCGACTTGCCGGTGCGCAGACGGAACACGCGGTCTTCGAGACCGGAGCGGTCCGAGTAGTAAATCAGCGACATGCCCTGCTTCGGGTCGGTCGTGTAGACGTGTTCCGAATCCCACTGCGGCACGTGAAACACGCTCTGCGGATCGAATAGTTCGAGGTAGTCGTCCCATTGCTGCCGGTCGCACAGATCGGCTTTCAGATACAGAAACTGCTCGATGGCGTGCTGGAGCTGGCTCATGCCTGTTCTCCCTGCGATGCGATGGATTGGTCGAGGCCCTTGAGGATCGTGTCGCGCCATGTGCCGTGCTGGTTCACGTAGAGCCCTTCGTGGGTCAGTTCGGTGCCGGTCAGGTTCGGGGCGATGCCGAGCAGCGTCGTGTTCGCGGTCGCGCTGCTGGCCCACTTGTGATGGCCGCGCGAGATGTCGCTCCAGCGTTCGAGCCGTGCCTGGAAGCCGCGCTGCTGCTCGCGGAATTCGACGAGGTCGTCGGGCGTGCCCATGCCGGACACGTTGAAGAAGTCTTCGAACTGGCGGATGCGGTTCTCGCGATCCTTCGCCGACTCGCCCTTCACGCCGATGCACTGGCTGATGATCTCGGTCTTGTTCCAGGCGAGCGGCCGCACGATGCGCAGCTGCGAGCTGATCTGGTCCATGAAGAAGAGGCTCGGGTAGACGTTCAGGTTGCGCAGCCGGTGCATCATCCATTCGGCCTTGCCCTGGCCGTAGGCGTCGACGAGGCGCGGCATCACGCTCGCGTAGCCGGGGCGCACTTCGGGGTTCGGCATGTCGCTGAACAGCACGCTATGGCCGTTTTTGAACGCGAACCAGCCGTCGTCGGTTTCGTGGTCGCCGGCGCCGAGCTTGCTGTAGTCGAGCGTGCCGCTCGCGCTTTCGCCGCTGCCGCCGTTCTTCGCATTCGATTCGATGCGATGCTGCACGGTCGCCACGTAGTTGTAGTGCACGGTGCTCACGTGATAGCCGTCGAGACCGTTTTCGTTCTGCAGCTTCCAGTTGCCGTCGAACGTGTAGGTCGACTTGCCGGGCAGCACTTCGAGCTCGCCGGTCGGCGACTGCGCGACCATCATGTCGAAGAAGAGGCGCGCGTCGCCGAGATAGTCTTCGAGCGTGTCGGTGCCGTCGACGTCGAGGCTCACGAACACGAAGCCCTTGTAGCTCGCGATACGCGCTTTCTTGAGGCCGCGCGCCGACTTGTCGAAGTCGTCGCAGTATTCGCCGGGTGCCTTCACCTTCACGAGGCGGCCGTCGTTCTTGTAGCACCAGGCGTGGAAGGGGCACGTGAAGGTCGACTGGTTGCCCTTCGTCATGCGCGTGAGCGTGGCGCCGCGGTGCTGGCACGCGTTGATCATCGCGTTGAGGTTGCCGGCGCCGTCGCGCGAAATGATGAGCGGCTGGCGGCCCGCGCGCATCGTCAGGAAGTCGTTCCTGTTGGGAATTTCGCTTTCGTGGCACGCGTAGATCCAGGCCTTCTCGAAGATGTACTCCATCTCGAGCGAGAACAGCTCGGGTTCCGTGAACATTTCGCGGGCAATCCGGTAGACGCCTTCCGCCGGGCGGAAGTCCAGACAGCCGCTAACGAATTCGCGCCATTGGCTGGCGCTACGCTTTTCGCTCATGAGGTCTCTCTCCTTGTGTCCAATCGTTTGAACGTGACAGGCTCGATTGAATACCCAAGTGGCGAGGCGAACTATCCGGCCAATTTGCATTCGCTATCCGGATAATTCGACGGCGGCCGGACAGGCGCGCGGGCGGCCCGGAAGGCGCTCAGTCAGGCGGCTGGAAGGTGGCGGGGCGAGCGCCGGAAAACGGCCCGAAAACGGCCCGAAAACGGCCCGACGGTCGCCCGAAGCCCCCGACGGCGGGCCGCCGCGGCCTTGCACGGCCTTTGCGTGGCTTGGCGCGCTTGCCGCCCACGGCCGGCCCCGGCGCCAGTTCGCAAAATCATGCGTCTTCGCGTCATGGCGGGCGCTCGCGTCTGCTACCCTACCGGTTCAGGGGACGCGTACTCCGGAGATTCGCGCGGGACGCGGCCAATACCGTTCACGCGCGTGGTCGAGCGCAGGTTTAAAACGAACAGCAAATGGTGACGCGCCGACCGAACGCCGTGATTGCGATCAGCATCGTGCTAGCGGGTGCGATTCTCGCGATCGCCGTCTGGTTGCTCGCGCAGATGCGCGACGACGCCTTGCGGCGCGCGCAGGACTCGGTCGACAACGTCTCGCTGCTGGTCGAGCGCGACGTGTCGCGCAATCTCGAGATCTACGACCTGTCGCTGCGCGCGGTGATCGACGGACTCGAACAGCCGGGCGTGCTCGAACTGCCGCCGACGATTCGCCAGATGGTGCTGTTCGACGGCTCGATCAGCGCGAAGGACATGGGCTCGGTGTTCGTGCTCGACGCCCGCGGCAACGTGCGCTTCGATTCGCGTACGACCGAGCCGCAGCCGGGCAATTTCGCCGACCGCGATTACTTCAAGGTGCATCGCGATAAGCCGGATGCCGGCCTCTTCATCAGCCATCCGTTCGGCCCCGAAGGTAGCGTCAGCGATAAAGACCTGCGCATCGCGCTGAGCCGGCGCATCACGCAGCCGGACGGCAGCTTCGGCGGCGTGGTGGTCGGCACCATGCGCCTCACGTATTTTCACCGCCTGTTCGATGGCATGAAGCTCGGGCCGAGCGGCTCGATGGCGCTGATGCTCAACGACGGCACGATGCTGATGCGCCGTCCTTACGATCTGAAAACGATCGGCATCAACCTGACCGGCACCGCGAACTATTCCCGTTTCGTCCAGCAGCCGAGCGGCGACTTCTTCGGCACGGCGGCGATCGACGGCGTCGAGCGCTGGTACGCGTTCCGCCATATCGACATCTATCCGCTGATTCTCGACGTCGCGCTGTCGACCAACGACATCTACGTCCAATGGCGGCGGCGCGCGTGGATCATCGGCACGCTGATCGCCGGGCTCGACGTAACGATCATCGCGCTCGCGATCCTGTTCGCGTACCAGTTGCGCCTGCGTCGCGCGGCCGAGGAAGAGCTGCGCGAACTCGCGCGCACCGACGGCTTGACCGGGCTGAACAACCGCCGCGCGTTCGAGGAACACGTGGGCGAGGAATGGCGCCGCGCGCAGCGCAACGGCTGGCCGCTCTCGCTACTGCTGATCGACGTCGACAACTTCAAGGACTTCAACGACCTGTACGGCCATTCGGCCGGCGACGAAGCGTTGATCGGCGTGGCGCGCTGCATCGCGCAAAACGTGCGGCGCCCCGGCGACACGGCCGCGCGCTACGGCGGCGAAGAGTTCGCCGTGCTGCTGCCGGACACCGACTCGGCCGGCGCGCGGTGCATCGGCGAGCAGATTCGCGCGGCGGTGCAGGCACTGCAATGCCGCCACGTGGCGAGCGTGCACCACGTCCTGACGGTGAGCGTCGGCGCGGCCACCGCGTACGGCACGGCGCTCGCGACG
>NZ_JAAGPS010000039.1:0-52985 GCF_017105025.1 Paraburkholderia sp. Ac-20336
GGCCTCGCGGGCGGCATGGCGCTGTTCGGCTTCGGCGGCTATGCGGTGGCGGCGTCGCTGGCGGCGCATCCGGACGCCGCGCTCGCGGCGGCGAGCGTGATCGTGGCGGGCGCGGCGCTGGGCTTTCTGCTGTTCAACTTCCACCCGGCGCGCATCTTTCTCGGCGATGCCGGCTCGATCCCGCTCGGCTTTCTGGCCGGCGCATTCGGCTACTGGGGCTGGCGCGAGGGCGCGTGGCCTGTGTGGTTTCCGGCGCTGTGCTTCGCGCCGTTTATCGGCGATGCCTCGGTCACGCTCCTTAAGCGTTTGCTGCGTGGCGAAAAATTTTGGCAGGCGCACCGCGAACACTACTATCAAAGACTGGTGCAGTCGGGTTTAGGCCACGCGTCGACCGCCTGGATTTGGTATTTGTTTATGGCGGCGGGCATAATGCTTGCTGTTTGGACGCTACAGTTCGATCTGCTGCATCAATGGCTGGTTGTCGTCGCATGGGCTGCCGTGCTCGTCGTCGCGGGGCTGTGGATTGATTGCCGCTGGCGGCGCCATGTGTCCGGTTCCGGGCAAATCTGAGGTTCTGCGCAATGAAAACATTCAAAGCCCGATGGCTTTCGTTCAGTGCGTTTGCGTTCGACCTGTGCGCGGTGGCCATGGCCTGGCTGCTCGCTTATGTGATCCGCTTCAACGGTCCGGTGCCCGCGCCGTTCTGGTCGAGCGGGCTGCATGCGCTCGTGTGGGTGCTGCTGATCTACGCGGTGATGTTTCGCAGCTACGGGCTCTATCGCGGCATGTGGGTGTTCGCGAGCCTGCCCGATCTCGTGCGGATCGCCAAGGCGATCGGCGTCGGCGCGCTCGTCGTGATGATCGGCTCGGCGCTGCTGCAGCCGGTGCCGATCGTGCCGCGCTCGGTGCTGGTCGTCTCGCCGATGCTGCTGTTCCTGACGATGGGCGGCTCGCGCGCGCTCTATCGCGCGGCCAAGGAGTTCTACCGCTACGGCGGCCTCGTCGGCCAGGGCAAGCCGGTGCTCGTGCTCGGCGCCGGCAATGCCGGCGCGAACCTCGTGCGCGAGCTGAAGCGCTCGGGCGAATGGCGCCTCGTCGGCCTGCTCGACGACGATCCGGTCAAGCAGGGCCGTGAAATCTACGGCTACCGCGTGCTCGGCACGATGAGCGATCTGCAGAAAATCAGCGCCGACCTGAAGGTCGAGCACGTCATCATCGCGGTGCCGTCGGCCTCGGTGGAAGCGCACCGGCGCATCGCGACGCTGTGCGTGCGCGCCGGCGTGCGGGCCATGACGCTGCCCGCGCTGACCTCGCTCACGCAAGGCCAGGCCTTCCTCTCGCGGGTGCGCCAGATCGATCTCGAAGACCTGCTCGGCCGCGATCCGGTGATGATCGACACCGAGCACGTCGAAGCGCTGCTGAAGAACCGCGTCGTCATGGTGACGGGCGCGGGCGGCTCGATCGGCTCGGAACTGTGCCGGCAGATCCTGCGTTTCGGCCCGGTGCAGCTGGTCGCGTTCGACATCTCCGAGTTCTCGATCTATCGCCTGAACGAGGAGCTGCGCGACAAGTATCCGGAAGTCTCGGTGGTGCCGCTCATCGGCGACGTGAAGGACTCGCTGCTGCTCGACCAGGTGATGGGGCGCTACTGCCCGCACATCGTGTTCCATGCGGCCGCCTACAAACACGTGCCGCTGATGGAAGAGGTCAACACCTGGCAGGCCGTGCGCAACAACGTGCTCGGCACGTATCGCGTGGCGCGCGCGGCGATCCGCCACGACGTCGCGCATTTCGTGCTGATTTCGACCGACAAGGCCGTCAACCCGACCAATGTGATGGGCGCGAGCAAGCGGCTCGCCGAGATGGCGTGCTCGGCGCTGCAGCACCAGGGCGCGCGGCGCACGCAATTCGAAACCGTGCGCTTCGGCAACGTGCTCGGCAGCGCCGGCAGCGTGATTCCGAAGTTCCAGGAGCAGATCGCGCGCGGCGGGCCGGTCACGGTCACGCATCCGGAGATCACGCGTTTCTTCATGACGATTCCCGAGGCGTCGCAACTCGTGCTGCAGGCATCGAGCATGGGGCGCGGCGGCGAAATCTTTATTCTCGACATGGGCAAGCCGGTGCGTATCGCCGATCTCGCGCACGATCTGATCCGCCTGTACGGCTTTACCGAGGAGCAGATTCGCGTCGTGTTCACGGGCCTGCGGCCCGGCGAAAAGCTCTACGAGGAACTGCTCGCGGACGACGAAACGACCACGCGCACGCCGCATCCGAAGCTGCGCATCGCGCAGGCGCGCGAGGTGCCGGACAGCCTGATCGACAATCTGCTGCCGTGGCTCATGCAGCACCGCGTGCCGTCCGACGACGAGGTGCGGCGCGATCTGCGCCGCTGGGTGCCCGAGTATCAGCCGGCGACGGCGGCGACGCTGCGCAGCGTGGCGCCGGCGACGCGGGTGTCGTAGCGCGGGCGCGGGCATCGGCATTTCGCCGGTTGTTTCGCGCCGGACAAAGCCGCGGTCGTTCGTGCCGAATCGGCGAAGCCGGAATCAGCGAAGCCCGCAGAATCGAAGCCAAAAGAAAAGGCGCCCTCGGGCGCCTTTGTCGTTTCCGGTTGCAGCTTTCCGCTCAGTGCTTCGTCTTCCTCACCACCATCCACCTTGGCGACTTGAAACGCACGATGCTCACATAAAGCCACACATACGTCGCCGCGAACACCACGACGAAGCAGAACAGATGCAGCGTGTGCCGCCAGAACAGCGTCGCCGGCACGACCGCGATCAGGCACAGCAGCCACAGGTACGGCGAGGTCAGCGAGTTGCGCCGCGTCAGCTCGCGCGCGGTGCGCGCGCCGACGGCCCAGCGCATCAGGCGCTTGTAGACCAGCATGTGCAGATGCACGCCGTCGGGAATGCCCGGCGACATGCCGCGAATGAACTTCTTGCGGTAGATCGAGAAGCAGGTCTCGAAGATCGGGTACATGAAGAGCAGCACCGGATACCACGCGGACACGTCGCGATTGCGCATCACGAGCAGGATCGACAGTTCGGCGAGCATGAAGCCGATGAAGTAGGCGCCGCCGTCGCCGAGAAAGATCAGCCCCGCCGGGAAGTTCCAGATGAAGAAGCCGAGCACCGCGCCCATCATCATGAACGAGGCCGACAGCACGACCGGATCGGACACCTGGAACGCGACGTAGGCGAGCGAGGCGAACATCATGAATGCGACCATCGAGGCGAGGCCGTTGAAGCCGTCGATGATGTTGATTGCGTTGGCGAGCGCGGCGACCGCGAGTACCGTGACCGCGAACGAGATCGCCGCGTACGAGAGCAGGAAGTCGAGTGGCGGCACGCTGATGCGCGTGACCGCGATGTCGAGCAGCAGGAACGCGAGCGCGGCGGCCGCCATCGTGCAGACGAGACGCGCGAGCGGCGAGACGCGCTTGGTCAGGTCCTCGACGAGGCCCGAGCCGAACGCGGGCATGCCGCAGGCGACCAGGCCGAGGATGCCGCCCGAGACGGCCGGATACGCGTGATGCAATTGCACGGCCGAGACGATCAGCCCGATCAGGATGCCGGTCCCGCCGATGCGCGGCACCGGGCGCGCATGGAATTTCTGCACGCCGGCGAGATCGCTATCGGTCGAGAATTTTTCATGCAGATGCGCATAGCGCACGATCAACAGCGTGATCAGCAGAGAAACGAGAAAGCCGAGCGCAAAACTGAGCATGAAAGTGGGCCTGAGCGAAGACGCGGAATTATACAAACGAAACCACGGCCGACCCGCGTGCGACGCGGCCGCGAAGCTTTCAGCGGTGGCGCGAAAAAATCCCAGATAGTGAGGGGAAAACGCCCGAAAACGGGCCGCTGAGGCCCGTCAGTGCTCGCTTCTCATGGATTCCCCTAATGCGCCGCACGCGCCGCGCGACCGTAAACCTTGGATGCGGCGAAGTGTAAGTCGCGCGCAACAACCGGTGGCCGGCTGGCGTTCGACGCTCATCGACCGGTCGTGCGGCGGCGCGTGCGCTGGCCAACCTGGCTCGCCGCGATGAAGCAAGACGTTCCGGAGATTCCATGCTAAACAACATCACCATTCGTGGCGGCCTGACGCTCGTCATTAGCGTATTCGTCGCTTTTCTGCTGACGGTGATCGCCGTCGGCTACGGCGCGCTCAAGCTCGCCAACAACAGCCTCGACGACACCCAGCGCAGCGAGATCGCGCTCTCGCATCTGAAGGCGAGCTCGGAGAAGCTTCTGCAGGTACAGCTCGCATTGGGCACCTATCAGACGCTCTTTAGCGTCGGCAAGCAGACCGACGATCTGCTGCCCGCCGCGCACACGCTGCTGGTCGAGTCGAACAACGACTTCCGCAACTACATGGCGGGACCGTTCGAGAGCGACGCCGAGCGCAAGCTCGCGCAAAGCGTCGGCGAGACGCGCGCCGCGCTCGTCGACAAGGCGATCGAACCCGAGTTCAAGGCGCTCACCGACTTCGACTTCAACACGTTCCGCAACATTCAGGGCGATACCGCGAACAGCTACTACACGACCTACTCGAAGGCGATCGACGCGCTCGAAAACGCGCAGGTCGGCAATCAGCATCGGCAGGCCGCGACCGGCACGCAGCGTTTCCGGCTGGCGACGGCGCTGTTCGTCGCGATCGGCGCGCTCGCGTTGGTGATCGCCGTGGGCGCGCGCATCGCGCTGTCGGCGGCGCTGATCAAGCCGGTCAACGTGACGGTCAAGCACTTCGAGCGTATCGCGGCCGGCGATCTGAGCAGCACGATCAAGGTGCGTTCGCGCAACGAGATGGGCCAGTTGCTCGGCGCGTTGACGCGGATGCGCGACGGCCTCGTCGACACCGTCGCGAAGGTGCGCGGCAGCACGAGCGCGATCACCCAGGGCGCGAACGAGATCGCCTCGGGCAACGCGGACCTGTCCGCGCGCACCGAGCAGCAGGCGGCTGCATTGCAGCAGACCGCGGCGAGCATGGAGCAGCTTTCGGCGACCGTGAAGCAGAACGCCGACAACGCGAGGCAGGCGAGTCGTCTCGCGCACGGCGCGCTCGATACGGTGACGCGCGGCGGCAAGGTGGTGTCGCGCGTGACGGAGACGATGGACGGCATCAGCGCATCGTCGCGCAAGGTCACGGAGATCATCGGCATGATCGAGGGCATCGCGTTCCAGACCAACATCCTCGCGCTGAACGCGGCCGTGGAAGCCGCGCGCGCGGGCGAGCAGGGGCGCGGTTTCGCGGTGGTGGCCTCCGAGGTGCGCAGTCTCGCGCAGCGCTCGGGCGCGGCGGCCAAGGAGATCAAGGATCTGATCGGCGAATCGGCGGCCAAGGTCGGCGAGGGCGCGACGCTGGTATCGGATGCGCAGAAGACGATTCATGAGGCGATGAGCGCGGTCGAGCGCGTGACCGGCGTGATGAACGAGATCGAAGCGTCGGCGCTCGAACAGAGCGACGGCATCGAGCAGGTCAACAAGGCGGTCTCGCAGATCGACGAAGTCACGCAGCACAACGCGGCGCTCGTCGAGCAGGCGGCGGCCGCGGCGAAGTCGCTGGAAGAGCAGGCGATCATCCTGAAGGACGCGATCGCGGTGTTCCGCCTCGAGGCAGACGAAGCGACGAGCCATGACGCGACGCTCTAGCCGGTCCAGTCTCTGAGCGCGGGGCGGCAAAGCGGTCAAATATCCGACGATTCCACGGGACTGTGCTCGCCGGGTTCAGGCAGACCCGAGCGTGGGTTCAAGCGAGTTCAAGCGCGGGCTCCGCGAGACAGTCGCTGCTTTGCCGCACCATTTTTCTTTATTGCCGGGACCGGATGTTCGCAGTGTATAGCGCACCTATCGCGCACCTATAGCGCGGCCACGGTCCCGTTTGCATTAATTGCCTGAGCGGCATTAAGCCGATCGGCTTCCCGCCCGCCACTGTCGGCTTTTTCCCGAATGCATGCCGATTATGTTCGGTAATGCCGCATCGATTTCTTCTCCATAGCCGCATCGAAATACATGCCGATTTAATTCGCGGCGGTAATTCATATTGTGTTGTACAGCGCACGGATCGCGCGGAGATCGAACCTTAATCTAGCTGCTAACGGAAGCGCGGGCGCAAGCGGTCGGGAGCGACCCGACGCATGCATCAGGCTTGTCGTCATTCGACCCGGATTTCACGGGCACCGGGTGAAACGCAGGACCCATCTCTTCTGCCTGATGGCTGACCGATCGGTGCGGGCGCATGCCAGATTCGAGCATGTATTCGCGACCCATCTTCCAGCCGCCGCAGTGGAGATAACGACAATAACGTCAGTCCGTCAAGACGAACACGATGCTCGAAGTCCGGACAGACGGGGCGGCGGGCGTTGAGAGAGCGGTCATGATAGCGGGCTTCTGGCTGCTCGGGCATGTCTTCCTATCGTTGGTTTCAGCCGTTGATAATAGGAAACAACTATGAACATCCGATATCCCGTCTACGCTCCGTACCTCAATGGTCGGGAGAAGGCGCTGGTGATGGACTGTCTCGACTCGACGTGGATTTCGTCGAAGGGCAAATACGTCGGGCAGTTCGAGGAGACATTTGGCGCGTGGCTCGGTGCGCGGCACGCGATTACCGTCAGCAATGGCACCGTCGCGCTGCATGTTGCGCTGGCCGCCCTGGGTATCGGTCCGGGCGACGAGGTCCTGGTTCCGACCTTGACCTACATCGCGTCGGCGAATGCGGTGAAGTACACCGGTGCGGACGTGGTGTTCGTCGACAGCGAGCGCGCGTACTGGCAGATCGACATCGAAGATGCCGAGCGCAAGATCACCAGCCGCACCAGGGCGATCATGGTGGTGCATCTCTATGGCCAGGCGACCGACATGGATGCGGTCATGGCGCTCGCGAAAAAGCACTCGCTGTATGTGATCGAAGATTGCGCCGAAGCCATCGGCACGCGGTTCGACGGCAGGCACGTGGGCACCATCGGCGACATCGGCAGCTTCAGCTTTTTCGGCAACAAGACGATTACGACCGGCGAAGGCGGCATGGTGGTGACCAATAACGCCGAACTCGACCGGAAGATCCGCCATCTGCGCGGCCAGGGCGTGAGCAGCGAGCGCGAGTACTGGCACGACGCGATCGGCTTCAACTATCGGATGACGAATCTGGCTGCGGCGATCGGCTGCGCACAGATGGAATCCATCGACGACCTGATCGCGAAGAAGCGGCAAATCGCCGAATGGTATCGGCAGGGCCTTGCCGGCTTGCCGTTGCAGGTGCATGGCGTCCATCCGCGTACGCTGCACAGCTACTGGATGGTCTCCATCCTCCTCGACGACGCCGGCGACCGCGACCCGTTGCGCGATGCGCTTCGGGCCGACGGTATCGAAACCCGGCCGGTCTTCTATCCGGTCCATCAAATGCCGATGTATGCGGCGCCGGGCCAGCATTTCCCGATTGCCGACGAGATCGGGAGCCGCGGCATCAACTTGCCGAGCTATCCGGCGCTGATGCGCGACGACATCACGTTCATCTGCGAGCGCGTGCGTGACTTCCTCGTCAGGCAGGACTCGAAATTGGAGATTTCGATGGAAACAAAAGTCTGAAAACCCGCTCGCGGACGACGGTTCCGGTTGCGGCTCGGGTTATGACATTCACGTATCGAGGCAGCCAGGCCGCACGCCCGCGCGGATTCCGTATCGATCAGGCCATCGAAGTGGCGGTGCCACGAGTTCGATGTCATTCGTTTTACTAATGCATTTGATTGCGGTCTGGTTTCGAAGAAGTGGCTTCAAATCAGTATTGGACAGACAGATAAGCGGGTTGCGAGGCGGCGCATGCGAATCGATTGCCAAGCATTCCTTATCTATCGGCCGATTGCTGACTGAATGGCGCTGTCTTTTTGTAACTGGTTCACATGGCCGCTCTATTGCCGAGAAAGGACAAATCATGGCGCACTTTATCGCCCGCTCCCGTGCACCCCTGCGGCTTGGACTGGCGGGAGGCGGAACCGACGTCTCCCCTTACTCCGACCGGTTCGGCGGACTGACGCTCAACGTGACCATCGACCGGTTTGCCTACGCGTCGATCGTGCCGCGCGACGACGCGCGCATCGAGCTGACCGCCGCGGATACGCAGGTGCGCTGGATCGGAGAAATCTCTCCCGAACTGCCGCCCATCAAGGGCCTCGGTTTGCATGTCGGCGTGTACAACCGGATCGTCAAGCAATTCAATGGCGGGCATCCGCTGGCCGTATCGATCACTACGCATTCCGAAGCGCCCCCGGGGTCCGGCTTGGGTTCGTCGTCGACCGTGGTGGTGGCGCTCGTGGAAGCGTTCTGCGAGCTGCTTTCGCTGCCGCTCGGCGAATACGACGTCGCAAAACTCGCTCACGACATCGAGCGGGTCGATCTGGCGCTCGCGGGCGGCAAGCAGGACCAGTATGCGGCGACCTTCGGTGGCCTGAACTTCATGGAGTTTTACGGCGACAAGGTCATCGTGAATCCGCTGCGCATCAAGCAGGATACGAAGGCCGAACTGGAAGCGTCGCTCGTGCTGTTTTACACCGGCGTATCGCGCGAATCGGCCAATATCATCAAGGAGCAGAGCAACAACGTCACCGAAAATCTGACCGATCCGCTGGCCGCGCTTCACGAAGTCAAGGCGGAAGCGACACGGATGAAGGAGGCGGTGTTGCGCGCCGACTTCGCCGGCATCGCCGCCTCGATGAGCGACTCGTGGGAGGCGAAAAAGCGCATGGCCAAAGGCATTTCCAATCCGTCGATCGATGAGTTGTGGCGCGTCGCCACCAACGCGGGCGCCAAAGCCGGCAAGGTTTCGGGCGCGGGCGGCGGCGGCTTCATGATGTTCATCGTCGACCCGATCGACCGTCCGGCCGTGACGCGTGCGCTGGCCAGCCGCGAGGGTCAGGTCATGTCCTGCACGTTCACCGAAAGCGGTGCCCAATCCTGGAGAGTATCGTGAGCATTTCCGTCACCAACGAGATCGAAAAGACCGTCGCGGTTCTGAGCGCGCTTGCCAACAGTCCGCAGGTGATCGGGAACGTCGAAGCGCTCGCGCAGCAGGTCACGAAAGCGCTGCGCGCCGGCAACAAGGTCTTGCTCGCCGGCAACGGCGGCAGCGCGGCCGACGCGCAGCATATTGCCGGCGAATTCGTCAGCCGATTCAATTTCGACCGGCCGGGATTGGCGGCGTTCGCGCTGACCGTCGATACTTCCGTGATGACGGCGATCGGCAACGACTACGGCTACGAGAAGCTGTTTGCGCGGCAGATCGAAGCGGTGGCCCGCCCCGGCGACATCTTCTGGGCGTACTCGACCTCCGGCCGCTCGCCGAACATTCTGCATGCGCTCGATGTCGCGAAGGAGCGCGGCATGTTCCGCGTCGGCTTCACGGGCAGCCATCCCGAGGGCGCGGCCATGATGCGCGCCCGCACCGAGCTGTGCATCGAGATTCCGTCGACGTCCACGCCGAAGATTCAGGAAGGCCATCTGGTGTGCGGCCATATCGTGTGCGGCATCGTCGAAGAGAACATCTTCGCGTCATGAGCACGATGCTGCCGTGCATGATTCTGGCGGGCGGCCTGGGTACGCGATTGCGGCCGGTGCTCGGCGAAGGCCTGCCTAAAGCGATGGCCAGCGTGGACGGCCAGCCGTTTCTCGCGTGGCTGCTGCGCTGGCTCGAGCAGCAGCGGGTGACCGACGTCGTGCTGTCGCTCGGTTATGGATGCGGCGAGATCACCGGCTGGCTCGCGCGGCAGTCGCTGGGATTGTCCGTGACGGTCATCGAAGAGGACAAGCCGCTCGGCACGGGCGGCGCGATCATGCATGCACTGCGCCGCTGCGGCGCACCCCGGATGATCGTGCTGAACGGCGACACGATCACGGACCTGGACCTGTCCGGCTTCGCGGAATTTTTCAACGCGGCGGGTGCCGATCTCGCCATTGCCGCGACCCGCGTGTCCGATGCGTCGCGATATGGCGCGCTCGAATTCGACGCCGGCTCGAAGCGCCTGATCGCATTCGAAGAAAAGCGGCCTGTGCAGGCGCCGGGGTTCATCAATGCCGGCGTGTACGCGGTCGATGCCGCGCGCCTGCTCGGTTTCGAGCTGCCCGAACGGTTTTCATTCGAAGACGATTTCCTGCGCCGCCAGATCGACGCGCTCGACATCCGGGTCTTTCCCGAGATCACCGAGTTCATCGATATCGGCATTCCGTCGGACTATGCGCGAGCCCAGCGCGTGGTGCCGCTGATGTGCGAACAATCCGCCCATGACTCGTAAAGCGCTGTTTCTCGATCGGGACGGCGTCGTCAATATCGACGTCGGCTATCTGCACAAGGCGGACGAATGCGTGTTCCTCGCAGACATCTTCGAACTCGTGAGGATGGCGAATCACGCGGGCTATGTCGTGGTGCTCGTGACGAATCAGGCGGGCATCGGGCGCGGCTATTACTCAGTCGATCAGTTTCAGGCGTTCACCGACTGGATGCTCGGCGAATTCCAGAGCAGAGGAGCGCGCATCGACCGGGTCTATTACTGCCCGCACCATCCGGAGTTCGGCATCGGCGAGTACCGGCAGGCCTGCGCGTGCCGCAAGCCGCAACCCGGCATGTTCGACCAGGCGCGCGCGGACTTCGATCTGGACATGGCCGGATCGCTGATGATCGGCGATAAACCGTCGGATTTGCAGGCCGCGTCGCGCGCCGGCGTCGCGCATCGTTTCCTGCTGGCGCCGGCGGGCGAGTACGAGCACGAACTGACCGCCTCGCTTTGCTCACGCATCGACAGCTTGTCCGAACTGTTCGACCGGTTCGGGCAGAAGCGCTCAAGCGAGCCGCGGCGTCGGCCGGACGTCATTGCGGACGTTGTTGCGGACGTCACTCCGCCCGCCCGGGCGTGATCGGCGCGGAGACGACATTCTTGAAGAAAGGCTTGCCGACCGCTTTCAGATAGAGCGTGCCGGAAGTGCCCGCGGGCAGCGCGATCGTGGACGTTGCCGCTGCGTACCGGTTGATCAGACGAAAGTCGCCGTCCGCCAACGCCTGATAAAGCTCGAGATGATCGACGGTCGCGGCATGGGTCAGTTCGACGGCGAGCGTAGTGCCGGAAAGATGTGTCTGCAGCGTGACGCAGTTGTCGATCCCGGGCTCCAGCGCCGTGCCTTCCTCGTAGTCGTTCCAGGTGATCAGCTGAAGAAACGGCAACTGGTTCGTCGCGCTGTACTCCTCGTTGACGAGAGCGAAGGTTTCGAGCCAGGTATCGCCACAGGCTTGCGGCATGTAATGCTTTTCGTTGGGCTTCGCCCATGCGGCCAGCAGATCGTCGAAGCCCTTGAAAACGCCGCCGGTTGCGATCTTCGCGGGCTCCGTGCGCGCATATCGATAGAACTCCTTCAGTTGCGATAGATCCGCGCTGCCGGTTTTCCGCGACGCGAGGCCAGGGGCGACCCACACGAAGGCGCCCGCGCTGTCGTCCCGGTCGAAACCCTGCTTGTGGATGTGAACCCAGGCTATCTCGGGATGCGCGGCCTGAATACGCGACCAGTCGACTTTACCGGCCCAGTCGAGGCCGAATTCGTAGACCACCGGATGGCCGTCATACCTTAGATATTGTCGGGAGGAAAAGTAGGCGCGGGACAAATAATCAAGCTGGGAAAGAACGGTTTGAGTTACGTCGCAGCCCTTGCAATGATTGAAGTTGTAAGTCCCGGCGTCGACCATGATCGAGAACGACATGTCGGGGAATTTTTCCAGTTTCGGCATCGACTTGCGCCACGCGACGTCGATCGGTTCGGGTTGGCCGTTTGCATCGTGCTGACCGTACCAGTCGACGATCACGCCATCGACACCGCGCGCGTGCATGTCCTTGAAGGTGCGCAACGCCTGCGCTGGATCGTCCGAGCGATAGCCGACCGCGACACCGCGCGATTCGGGGTTGAACCACCACGGCAAATAGTGCGCAAGCACCTTGGTCGTGTGCCCCGGATAAAGCAGCGTATGAATATTGACGTCGGAAACCGAGGTCGAGCCGCCGAGATTGCCGTTGCGCGTCGCCTCGAAAGTACGGCTCGCCGACGTATTAGGCGGGGCCAGATTCGGCGGCGGCTCTTCGCAATGTGCTGTGAGGGCTACCGCACTGAAACAGAGGGTTAACGCGGGCAGTATCCGTTTAACTGTTCTCATAACCGATCGCGTGGACACGAAGTCTGTATTGATGAGTTATCCGCTGACGTTGGCATTCTAGTCCAGTAGGACCTCTTACTGTCAGTTCTATCTTCCGGACGCATCGGCACGCAAGCCCTGGTGTCCCGGGCACCACCAGGCGCCAGAACAGCGTCTTCAATCTTTGGAGTTTGCATATGCGTAACGATGTCGGTCGCGAACAAAGCCCCGCTATTGTTCAGGATGTGTCGGCACTCCCGGTGTTCGATCTGCTCGAAAACGTCCTGAATTATCGCCGTCTATTTTTCAGCGTCCTGTTATCGGGTTTGCTGCTGGGATGCCTCTACGTGCTGATTGCCACGCCGATGTACTCGGCCAACGCATTTATCCAGATCGAAGACAAAAAGAGCAGTGCGCTCGGTTCGTTGTCCACGGTGACGCGCGCGCTCGATGTCAATGGCTCTCCGATTCTCGGCGAGATCGACGTCGCGCGTTCGCGCACGGTCGTCGCCGAGGCGGTCGATGCGGCGGCCGCGCAGACGAGCGTCACGGTCAAGAACACCTTCCCGGTATTGGGCCGCTGGCTTGCCACGGTTCTGCCGCGGAACCCGGATGGACTCGCCGGCGCGCCGCTCGGCCTCACGCACTGGGCATGGGGCGGCGAGAACCTGACGGTCGGCTCGTTCGATGTGCCCGCGGCCCAGATGGGCAAGCGGCACGTGCTGGTGTACGAGGCCGACGGCAAATGGACGCTGCAGGATCGTAACGGCAACGAAGTGCTGAGCGGGAAGGTTGGCGAACTCGCCGTCTCGGGCGACTACCGGCTGCTGCTGAAAGCCGTGGCGGCGCGCCCGGGCACCGAGTTCGTCCTCGTCAGGCACGCGACGCAGGCGACCGTCGACCAGATTATCAAGAAGCTCAACGTGGCCGAAACCAAGCGGGACTCGGGCGTCTTCGAACTGGAATACAACGAAAGCAATCCGTTCTATGCCGCACGCCTCGTCAATGCGATTGCCGACGCGTATCTGACGAACAACGTCACGCGCCGCGCGCAGGAGTCGGAACGCAGTCTCAGCTTCCTGAATTCGCAGATCCCGACTGTGCGCGCGCGGCTGCAAAAAGCGGAAGAAGCGCTCAACACGTTTCGTCTGCGTGAAGGCAGCATCGATGTGAACGGCGAAATCAAGGTTTTGCTCGACCAGTCCGCCGCGATCGAGAAAGCCCGGCTGGAAACCAACCTGACTTACCAGGACATGCGCTCCAAGTTTCAGCTCGGTCAGCCGCCGCTGGATGCCGTGCTGGGAAAACTCAAGCAGCTCGACGTCGCATCGCATCAGCTGTCTGAGCGCATCGCGCAACTGCCCGGCTTGCAGCAGGAATACCTGCGGCTCTCGCGCGATGTCGATGTCGAGAACCAGCTGTATGTGGGCCTGATGAACAACGCACAGCAGTTGCAGATCGCGACTGCGAGCAATGGCGGCAACGCGTCGATCGTGGATTACGCGGAAGTGGCGGAAAAGCCGAGCCGTCCGAATGCGATGCTCGCCATCGTGCTGGGTGGCGTGGCGGGTGCGCTGTTCGGCTTTATCGCCACGCAGCTCAAGGCACTCGGTGCGGGCCGGATTCGCGACCCGAAGCGGCTGGAGGCGGTCGTCGGTATCGATACGCTCGGCATCCTGCCGATCTCGCCGGCCCAGCAAATTGCGGCGGGCAAGCCGGAACATACCTTCCTGATCAGCGCGGAGGAAACGGAAACGCCGATCATCGAAGCGATGGAAAGCCTTGCGCTAGCCGTGCAATGCTCGCTGGCCGAGAAGGGCGACGGCAAGGTCGTGCTGATTACCTCGGCGGTGCCCAACCAGGGCAAGTCGTTGATCTCGGCCAACCTCGCGTATCTGCTGGCCGAAAAGGGACTCAAGACCCTGCTGCTGGATGCCGATATGCGCAAGTCCAAGGTTCATCGCTATCTTTCCGGCGATACCAGCGACGGCTTGTCCGGCGTTCTCGAGGGCGCGTTCGAGCCGGCCGATGTGATCTCTCGCCCGACCGACAATTTCCACGCGCTGCCGGCCGGCAAGAAAACGAGCAAGGCGGCCAAGCTGCTGAGCGCCGACAACTTCGGACCGGTGATCGCGTCGCTGCGGGAAGAATACGACGTCGTGATCGTCGATTCGCCGCCAGTGCTGCCGGTACTCGATGCGGCCGCGCTGTCGAGATTCGCGGACATGACGCTGTTCGTCGCGCGCCACGGAGAAGTGAGTTACGCCGAGGTCGCCGAATCGATGTCGCGGCTCGGGAAGGTCGGCACGACGGTCGATGGCCTCGTATTCAATGGCTTCGTCCCCTCGCCGCTGCGTTACGGGTATTACTCGAATGCTTACCGGTACATGTCTGAGCAGAGCTGAATAGTTTCCACTGGCCGTGCCTGATCGCGAGGACCGCGCGTTCAGGCTGCGGACGGCCAGCACACATCTGCGGAATCAAACAACGGACAGGCCATGCAAATGCAACAGGCTAGCGAGCCGACCATTTCCCTGACCCACCTGATCGTTCCGGTCGTGGCCCTCGTCGCCTTGCTGTTCAATACGGCGCTGCCATCGCTCGGCTACGCACAGGCGAGCGCGACATGGACCTTCGTGCTGGCAGCGATCGCGGTTATTTATCTGGTGGCGACGCGACCGCTGTTTTCGGTGTCGATGCTCTATTTCATGATGATCGGCATGACCGCGTTCGTCGCCGGCATCGGCATCGAGGCGGGCGGTCTGATGATCGAAACGGCGGTCCGGGGCGAACCGAACGGCGCGTTTAGCCGGCTCCTGCTGTTCTATGTCGTATTCGTCAGCTGTGCGCTCTACGGCTTCGATCGTTTCCTGAACATTCGCGCGCCGAGCGTGCCGGTCGCACTGATTACCGCCGACTCGCGCAGCGTGATGCTCGGATTTTCATTGGCACTCGCGATCATCGGCGCCGGTGTGGCGGCGGGCCTGACGCAAGGTTTCGCGCTGATCAACGGCGTGAACCGGTACACGATCCGGAACGACAGTACCGGGACCGATAGCGTGCTGTTCAACACGTTCCTCAACAACCAGACCTTTCTCGCCCTGATTCTCGGCGCGCTTGCCACCAGCAGGAACCCGCTCGTCAGATGGTTTTCGGTCGCACTGATCGTCCTGACGACAGGTCTCTACATTCTTCACGGCGAGCAGTTCATGTCCGTGCTGCACTTCGGTCTCTCGGTGCTCGCTCCGGTGATCGCGGTGCTGCTGATGAGAGGCAAGCCGGTGCTGCGATATATGGCGATCGGGGGCGGCGTCGCGTTGATCATCGGAATTGCCTCGGTATTTTCCGCCTATCAGGGGCAGGGGCTCGACGTCAAAAACACGATAACGGACCGCTCGCTATTGCAAGGGCAGGTCTGGTACGTGGTCGACTACGACGCGCATCTGTTCAGCGCGCCCGCGTTGGGCGGCGCACCGGCTTTCCGGCGCTTCGCCGAATCGCTGCTGTCGCTGACCCAGCCGGGTTTCGACGACGCCATTGGCGTGAGCGGCCTGCGCGACGTCATGGTCGCCTACGGCGAGCCGCATCTGATTTCGACCTATATCAAAGACGACGTCACCTTCACGATGGGACAGATGGCGGTCCCCGTGTTCTGGTTCGGCCTCGTCGGCGGCGCGTTGTTCGTTGCCTTCACGGGCGTGATATACGGGGCGCTTTGCGCATTGCAGATCGTGTTCGCGCTGCGTGGCGGCGTCATCATGCTCTGGCTGATCGTCAAGCTGCTGAGCTATGCGAACTCCGGAATCCAGCAAGGCGACTATTGGTCTTTCTTCAGCGTCCGCACGTTGCTGTACGTGGCGATGACGTTCCTCTGGTGGAGGCTGGTTGATTCGCGGGCCGCGCCGATCAAACTGAAACGGCTGGTGGCACAGTGAAATCTTTTCGAACCCTGCTGTTTTCCTCGCTGTCCGGCGTCGTATGCGAAAAGGCGATCGGCGCGCTCGCGGCGGTCGCGAGCAACCACCTGTTCGCCACGCTGTACGGTGCGCGGTTTTTCGGCGAATTGCAGTTTGCCTTATCGCTCGCCTATGTCGTCAGTAGTGCTGCATTGATCTTCAGCGCCCAGGCCGTGTCGCCGATCTTCGGCCGACATCCGCGGCTGCGGCACCTCGTGTTCTATCGCGCGTTCCGTTTGCGTCTGGGCTCCACGCTCAGCGTGACGCTGCTGTTTCTGGTTGTCGTCGCCTTGCTGACGCAGTCCTCGAACAACGCGCTGATGCTGGTCGCCGGACTCGTGATGCTATGCGAGCCCATCGCGCTCGGCTCGCTGATGGCCTACGCGGAAACCAAGCCGTGGGTCATCACGCGGGCGAAAGCCTACGCGAGCGGCGTGCGGGTGCTGTGGCTGCTGGGCGCCGCTCACGCGTCGGTCGGCGCGGTTATCGCCTCGTTCGCCTGGCCGCTCGAAGCCTACGTGGCGGCGGCCGCGCCGTTCACCCGTTACCGGACGCTCGCGTTCAACCGGCCGCCGTCCCTGCACGGCTCGGAAACGGTCAAGCGAACGCTGATCGTTCGAGGACTCCGGATGTGGCCCGCGATTGCCGCGAGCGTGCTGGTGCTGCGCATGGACCGGCTGTTGCTCGGCACGCTGATGTCGAAGACGGACCTCGGTATCTATGCGGCCGCGGCGTCGCTCGTCGAGCAGTGGAATTCCGTGGGCACGACGCTCGCGCTGGCGCTTGCCCCGGCCATGGTGTTCGTCGCGCGCGGCGAAGACCAGCTGCGCAGCAAGGCGATCAAGCTCAGCGCGTATCTGGCGGTAATCGCCGCGGTGGCGCTCGTCGGAAGCCTGTTCGTCGGGCGCGCGGTGTTCCTCGTGATCTATGGCCC
This sequence comes from Paraburkholderia sp. Ac-20336, assembly GCF_017105025.1. Classification (NCBI taxonomy): domain Bacteria; kingdom Pseudomonadati; phylum Pseudomonadota; class Betaproteobacteria; order Burkholderiales; family Burkholderiaceae; genus Paraburkholderia; species Paraburkholderia sp. Ac-20336. The sequence goes on from NZ_JAAGPS010000039.1 coordinate 17,053, forward strand.
CGCGTTCGAAGCCGGCATTCCCGTGATGATCTTCGGCACGGCCTGCTCGATCGCGACGTTCGTGGACGCGGGGCTGACGACCTGGCTTATCGCCGCGCGCCGTTACCGGCTGATGACGATCAAGCTGCTCGTGACCATCGCCGCGATCGGCGTGGCGCCATTCGTCATGCCGACGGCGCTCATGATGTATGCGCCGGCGGTAGGGACGGCCTTGTCGATCGTCCTGTTCTGGGCTGCCGTCTTCGGACAGGGGCAACGTTTAAAGGTGGCGCAATGAAACTCTGCCTCTGCAATAACCGCTTTCCGCCGCATGTCGTCGGCGGCACCGAAGTGGTCGTCTACGATCTCGCGGTTCAGCTTCGCGACCGAGGGCATGACGTGTCGATCTTTACCCTGTCGGATTCCCGCTCGGCAGAAACCGTGGTTGTCGATGGTCTGCACGTGCACAGCATGCCGAATACGAACATCTACAACCAGTTTTCGCACGCTGAGCGCAGCGGGCTGAAAAAGGCCTTGTTCGGCGCATTGGATACGTTCAACCCGCTCGTATTCTTCTACGCGCTGCGCCATTTGCGGCGCCTCGGTATCGACGTGCTGTGCACGAACAACCTCAAGGGTATGGGGCCGGCCATCTGGCTCGCTGCTTGGTGTTTGCGGATTCCCGTCGTGCATGTGCTGCATGACTATTGGCTGATCTGTCCGACCTCGACGATGTTCCGCAACGGCCGCGCATGCGAACAGGCCTGCAAGGGGTGCCGGAGCGTTTCGGCGCCCAAGGCGTGGTTCTCGCGGCTGGTCGGGCATGTGGTGGGCGTCAGCGAATTCGTGCTGGAACGTCATCGACGGCAAAACTTCTTTGGTGCCGCGCAGCCCTGCGTCATTCATAACGCGCGGCAGCCGTTCAGTGCTGTTCCCGCAACACCCGTCGAACCGCGCAAGCCTTTTCGAATCGGCTTCATTGGACGCACCGACGCGACGAAAGGTATTCGCGAGTTCTTTGCGGGTGCGGCTGCGGCGCGAACAGGCAACCTCGAGTTGCATATTGCCGGCCGGGACAACGAACGGATTCTGGATCAACTGATCGCGGAGTACCCTGATTTGCGGGTCGTGCGTTATGGCTTTATGCCGGCTAAAGATTTTTATCCGCTTGTCGATCTGGTGGTCGTGACGTCGATGTGGAACGAACCGTTCGGCATGGTCGCGTTCGAGCCGTGGGAATTCTTCAAGCCATCCATTGCGTTTACGTCCGGCGGATTGCCCGAAGTATTCAGTGCTTTTCCCGAATTGACGGTCCCGCGAGGCGACGTCGCGGCGCTCGGTGCGCTGATTCGCCGCTTTATCGACGATCCGGCTTTCTATCGCGACATGGCTCGCCGTTGCCACGAACGGCGCAGTCACTTCTTGCCGCCGCGACAACTGCAGCAATTCGAAGCGGTCCTGCGAGCTGCCGCGAGACGGGATCGGCGCGCAGCGAGTGTGAGCGTAATCGAAGCCGACCGGGACGCTCGCAGCTAATCCGGTGTGCGGACGGGATGGACGCGCCAGCCGCCCCGGACGCATACGTATTGCAAATTCGGCGACGCAGCGGATTTGCGAAGCATGGAAGTTGGCGGAAGTTTAACGGCCAGCCTGGTGTTCTGATTAATTAGTATGGCGAATAGTATAAAGAGAAAGGTGGATTTCTGTGAATATCGGTAAAGAGATTCCATTGATATTGCGGCACTTCGGATCTGAACTTGCTTCCGTAGCCCAGCGGAACGATTCAGGAACTATTTCCGCTCGGGAGGCATCATGAGAAAACGCGTACTGATGGTAATGACCCGGGAGATTCCCCGGGCCGCGTCCAATGGACGCGAGCGCACGTTGTGTTTTATTCGCAAAGCGATCGGCATGGATGCGGATGTGCGCGAACTCAAGATTCACTCCGTATTCGAAACGGGTACGTTCGCCTCGAAGCTGCGCGCCGGGCTCAGGGTCGCCGAAGGTCTGGTGACGGGCCGGCCTTGCGCACTGCAAGTCGCCATGTTCGCCAGTGCCGACGGAAAGAAGCGGCTGGTCGAGGCGATCGAAGACTATCAGCCCGACGTCATCTATTTCGACGGCATCCGGATGGTCGACTATGCTGCCTTCGTGCGCCGGCGCTATCCGTCGAGCCATATCATCAGCGACCTGGACGATCTGATGTCGCGGCGCGCCCATATCCTGAGAACCGGCAATTTCGCGTTGTCCGTCGGCTACCTTGCCAAGTCGATTCCCCCTGCCATCGTTTCGCTGATCAATTCGCGATTCGCCCGCAATCTGCTGCTCAGATACGAGGAGTCTGCACTGAAAGGCCATGAGCGGCGGGCGACGACGGTGTCGAATGCCGTCACGCTGGTGTCGACGACGGATGCCGACGCGTTGACGCGCATCCTTCCCGGTGCGTTGAAAAGGCGGGTGTATGTGATCGCGCCGCCGGTCGACTCGGTCAAGCCGGTGGTGCGGCCCGCCGATCCGGTTCGGTTCGTATTCGTTGGTGCGGACAGCCAGTTGCAGAACCGGCTTGCAATCGAATATCTGGTGGCATCCTGGAAGAAACTCGAATTGAGCTTGCCACTCGTTATATACGGGCGCATGTCCCGTCAATACGAAGCGGTGCCGAACGTCGTGTTCGCCGGCTTTGCCAGGACGCTCGACGAAGTCTATACGCCTAACTCGATTGCCCTATGTCCGACATTTTTGCGCGGCGGCATCAAGTCGAAGGTACTCGAGGCTGTCTCGTTCGGTTGCGTTCCCGTTGGCAACGACGCTGCGTACGAGGGGCTGAATTTCGAAGATGCCGCGCTGGCGATGGATGAGGCGCGACTGCATCGTTTCCTCGGCGATCCTTCCGGCGATCTGGATGAAGTCATGGAGGCCGCGACGCGGTTTGCGGCTTTCTGCGAGCGCAATTTCAGCATGCCGGTGTTTGCACGGCGTTGGGGCGATCTGCTGCGGCCGGTGTACGTTCCGGAGACCGAGACGAGTGGTGTTGTCGGCGAAGGGAAAATGTCCACCATCGCGCAGCGTAGTAGTCCGGCAAAGCTGCCATGAGCGTGGCGCGGTGACTCACGCCTTGCCGTGAGTCACCGCGAGGCGTGTACAGCGCCAGATGGATTCGTTCCAGAAGGATTGCGTTGCCTGAGCAGGAGAGGGGCGCGCAATAGAAGTCCCTGGAAGTTCCGGCGCGCCCCGCTTGACGTGCTATATGCGCTTCCGCTTGTGCATCAACGTCCACCAGCGGCGCTTGAATCCATAATAAAGACGATACGGATCGATATTGTTCCGTCGCATCACGCGCCGATACAGAGCGGTAATTTTCCCCTTGCCCCGCAGCCAATTGACTTCGATCTCGTCTCGCGTCGTGGTCTGATTGAGCCAGTTGAACTCGCGGTATTCCGTCGAAACGGTAGCGGGAACATCGAAGACGACGACATAGGCAAAGCGCGCCGTTGCGGTGACATTCGGCCCGGCACCATGCAACGTGCGGCCCAGATGAACCGTACATCCGCCAACCGGCACAGGACAGAAGATTGCGTCGTCGGGATCGAATCCTTCATAGCATTCAATTCCGTGCGAACGTTCCTTGCCCGGGAGTTTTCTATGAGGCTGAACGCTCCACCGATGCGAACCCGGAATAAAACGAAGACAGCCGTTTTCGATAGTCGCCGGTTGCAGAGGTAGCCAGAAGCTCACTTCCTGGTAGTTGAACCGCGGGTCGTGAAATGCTTCGTCCTGATGCCAGGGGGTTTCAGGGCCGGCCACCGGCGGCTTGTAGAAGAGGTGATCTCCCGCGAAGCGCGCCTTGGGACCGAGAACCTGCCTCGCGAGGACTTCGAGCCGCTTGTGATAATTGGTTCGGCGCAGCCGCGGATTGAAGTTGCTCGGCATACTGAGCTGCGTCAATGCCGTCGAGGCGAGAGGATTGTCGCCAATGAAGTCGAACAAAGCCCCCTCCTGGGCACCCGCGCCGGCGAATATCAGTCGCTCACAGATGCCTTTCAGTTCGGCTATTTCTTCCAGCGAGGCAATGTTCTCAAACGAACCGAAGCCACGCTCTCGAAGCGTGGCAATCTGATCAGTGAGTAAACTGTTCTGCGTGAGACGATCGGGGAGCACAAAGTTTGTTTGCATGTCTTCTCCAATGCGTTCCGACCTTGATGGAATAATCTTAAAAGTTGTTAATTGTTAAATATGTTCGATACCGCCTATATCGGCACTTTCATGTTGTTGTCATATAGGGCTGTCATAGAATGTCTATTTCCCGATATAGGTACTCTTACTATTTCTTGTCAGGCTCTCTCGCATTTTGCGAGTTTTTCTATTGAGACCTATAGGTATTAGACGATTGAGCGATGAATGGATTGAATAGCACGGTGTCGTGTTGCGATCGACAAAGAGTTATCCGTGAATAATTTGTGACGACTCATGCAGTCATGCAAAGTGAGCGATAAGTCGATATGGAGTCGGCACGCGCGTGCCGACCGATCTCGACGGTTGCGCTGGTTACGCATTGCATCAATGCAATGGTGATGCAGGAGAGAGAAATAGCTGTGTCACGGCCCGATGCATGGCGAACACGAGCAGGGCGGCCGCTACGAACGTGCTACGTGGTGTTGCATGGCAAGCGACCGCGCCGAGTGTCGTAACCATCGGAGGCGCTGCAAATGCAGGGCGCTTCAAGCGAGGGAGTATCGGCGTTAAAGGTCCGGCACCGTGATTTGGAAAAGCGCAACGACCTGCCGTACGCCTAGCCGCGAAACGCCCGAAGCAGAATGCGATGCAACCCGGCGCACACGACGTGTGTCGAGTATTGCTGTGCATTGGTTGTACCGCGCTCCCGCAGTTCGTCCATCCGGGAAGGGGAGTCGATCAGGCTGCCGATTGCCGCCGCCCATTCGTTCGGATTCGTCGGGTTTGCAACGGCAAGGAACGAGTCCTTCATGGAGCCGCGAAAGACCGGGATGTCCGACGCGATCACGGGCGTTCCCGCCATCTGTGCTTCGATCACGGTGCGGCCGAAGCCTTCGTGCAATGTCGCCGAAACATAGATGTCCGCAGCTTGATAAAAGTATCCGAGATCTTCCTCGCTGACGGAGTCGGCGAAGTGAGCACGGAGCCCGGACGTTTCGGCGAGCGTTTTGCATTCCATGCGATTAGCGGCATTGAACGCTTTGCCTGCCCGAACGATCATCAGATCCTTGCGTGCCAGTTTGGCCAGCGCCTGGAACAGGGTGAGGTTGTTCTTACGCGTCTCATCGGAGCCGACATTGAGCAGCACCAGCGCGTCGCCCATGTCCAGACCAAGGCGTTGCTTCAGAATCGCCCGCGCCTGAGCGCGAGTCTCACTCCGTGTCGCCGCGGCGAGCGGCGAATATTTGTCTTCGAACGGGCAGGGCACGATCTGCACGAGCTCGGGCTTCACCGGGGCAGCGTGTATCAGATCCTTGGCCGCCGAGTCGGCTTCGACGAGCACGAGATCCGCTTTCGGCGCCAGCGGAAGAAGTGTCTTGACATAAAGTGACTTGAGCTTTTCCACGATGCCGCGAGCATGGCCTGGAATCTGGACGTGATGGAACATCAGACAGACCCGACCACCGGCGAGATGGATGATCGGGATCATGAAACTGAGGTCTTCCTGATAAAGGATGATCATGTCGCATGAACGTGCCACGCGAATTGCGTGCAGCGGGTACAGCACCAATTGCGTCCAGTAACGCTTGAGCGAGCGAGGCTGTGCATCGATATCGACTGTTTCGACGCGGAAGTTCGTGTACTTCCTCAAACCCGCAGCCAATGCAAGACTATGCTGACCTACTCCGGTCAGGCTGCTTGGCCGCGGCCCCATGAACCACACGATCCGTGCACCGTCGGCCGCATTCGGTACGGCACTTTCTTGCGAGACCGGTTTATGCAGTTCTGCTGCATCGCGTCCGGACAGCATGGAAAATAATTTCATGGATAGTTCTGGCGAAAACAAGGTTGACGGGCCGCTGAGCGAATATCGGCGTATAGCTGCCTGAATCTTCGTTCGGCCGGCGTTTATCTGGAGGCGTTCGAGCGGCGTCCTGAATGGAGAAACGCGAGCCGGTCCGTTGAACGGGATGCTGTCGAACTTCTCGTATTTTCCTGAAACACGAGGCCGTCCGTTCGAGGCCATTCGGTCCGCTTGCGACGGCACTCGACGGATTCCTCGCATGCAGGCTTCGTGTTGCTCGATGGAGCCATCATGTGAACCCTCAGACATATACTGAGCGCCGTTGCGGTCATTCTCAGTGCGCTAGACCACAATGATTTGCGCGAAGCATGAATCCGGAACGTGTTGCTGGCGGGGGGGCTCGAGGCCGATTGAGGCCGAAACAGGGATACGCCGTTGGGTTCGTGGAGCCGTTGCGGTTTCAGGTTTGCCGCAACGCGAGAGGCGGCCTGTTGGCGCGATGTCGGGCGAATTGAACAGGAATGTAATGACGCTGAGGAGCGGAGGAGAGTCGCGTTATCCGGTTAAACAATGCGTCGTCGAATGCGAATGTGCCACGGACCCTTGCCATCTGTTTGGCAACAAGGGCGGCGTGGCACATTCATCGATCAACAACAGAGGCAACTCCCCGCTTTACGACGACATGACGGGATCGGTTCCGTCACAGGCTGCTGGCGGATGACGTATCCGGAATCACCTCGTTCTCGTCCAGCGCAATGTCCGTATCGCGTTCGAACGGCACGGTCGATAGCGCTTCGAGGACGCCATTCATGACCCGTCCGCCGAAGTCATGGTGAAACGCCCACACGCCGTAAATGCGTCCACGGAACGCGGCTTCGAATCCGGTCTCGCGGCGGATCTGTTCGTCGGGACGGAACCCCGAGCCGAGTCCGAACGAGAACAGCCCTTGCACCAGATTGCCGTTGACATCGAAGGGGCATCCATACCTGTCGGAGACCACTCCGCCCTGGCCGAGTTGCAGCGAAATCGGCAGGTCCCAACGATCGACGAGTATCGACATGTTGGGCCCGTATCCGGCGCCGTGAACGACCGCGATCGACTCTTCCAGACACTCGCGCGCGCGCGACCGGGCCGCGTCGCTCGAATCCGCCTCGATCAGCTCGATGCGTGGTTTTGCGCCGGGTATATAGCCGCTTGCCATGATCGAGCGCGCAATGTCGAAAGCCCGATAACGCAGACCGCCCGCCCGGTTGACCCGCTTGGTGACGGGGCAGACGTCGTTCTCTTCGTCGACCTCGTAACTATTGGCGTGCGCTTCGTCGACCGTTTCGAAGAACAGGCGAACCTGGGATCGGTGAATCACGGCAATTTCATCGAGGCCTTCGCTGCCCAGTTCCATGGCAAGTCGATCGACAACGGTGAATGCACTATGCGATCCGCCGATAACCGTAATCCGTTTCGGGTGGCGCGTTTCTCGTTGCGAGAGGTCGCGCGCGAACTCGTCGATCAATTGCGGAGTCGTCAGGCTGAGCAGATCATCGGACACATAGCTGCGCAGATTCTCGTCCGGCGGCGGCAACCGCAACCCGCGACACAGCTCGTCGATTTCGCTCACGTGCTGCTGTCCGCCGAGATTCATCACAACGGTGTCGCTCGATACCGTGCAGACCTCGGTCGGATCGCTGACATCGTGATAATCGATTTCGAAACCACCGCTGTCGAGGTATCGGATCTTGTCGATCTCGCGGCCACGCAATACCGTCACGTCGTAGCGCGCGGTCAGGTAAGCGAGCAGCTGCTCGGTTGCCAGCGCGAGCAACGCGCCTGCGTCGGTGAGGCTCGGCGGCCCATCGGCCACCTCGACCATCCGTTTGTGCAGCGGCGAGTTTTCCCTAAGGTCGGCAAACACCTCTTCGAAGTTGGCGTGTTCGAGGCAGGCGAGAAACGTGTTTCCCACGGTATTCCCGGTGACATTCACGTACTCGCCCAGCCTGCCAGCACCGAGTTCGGTGCGTTTGTCGATAATCAACAGACCATTTCTCGCGATCTCCGGCAGATTGCCCGTTTTGAAAGCATGGAACAAAAATCCCATCCCCGACGGACCAGCTCCGCAAATGGCGCAAGAGAATTTTGTCCGTGCAATCCGCCCGACGGATGGCACGTGTAATGTGTGATTCACGTTTGTTTTCTCCTTAGCGCGGGCATTACGACGCTAATGTCGTATGAAAGGAGATTTCCGCTCTGTTCGCTGCCGCACCGAACTGCGATGTAGGCGACCGAGATGTATTCAACCAGCTAGATCACCGCGGCTGGTTTGACAATCTCGCCCGGTGGATCGGGTGCTGCGGAGGGGATGCGGCCGAATCGGACAAAGAGGAGCGGATTTGGCGATTTTTTTCTGTGAGTACTGACTGAGGCAATTTCCTGCGGCGCGCGTGATCGGGTTCGATCTGCTATGGGCGGGGACGAGGCGCGATCAAACAGGTGGCGAGGAACACGTGCTGAGTGTGTTGGCGAGTTGAATGGCCGCGCCGTGAGTCAGGGATCGCTATGAAGTGATGAGCGCGCGCATTGGCTGGGGTACGAATGCTTTGCCGCTCATTGAATGATCGAAGAGGAGAACAAGGAAGTACGCCGTATCGCACAGCGTACTTCCTGCTCTGAACGCGAGGCGCCACGTGACATCATTCGATGTCACGCGACGCGGACGCGACCGCTTAATTGACCGTGATGGCCGAAGAAAGCGTGTTCTTGATAAACGGCTTGCCCACCGCCTTGACGTAGTAAGTACCCGCGGCGGTTACCGGGATCGTGGTCGTGTTGGCCGGGTAGCTCACCTGGCTCCACGCGGAATTGTTAAAGCTCCACAACTCCAGATGGTCGAGGGTACTCGTATTCGACGGGGAAACCGTAATCGTGCGGCCGCTCGCCGACGTATTCAGCGTCAGACAGTTATCGACACCCGTTTCCAGCGGCGTGCCTTCGTAGTAGTCATCCCATGTCACCAGTTGCAGGAAAGGAAGCTGCTTCGCCGAGTTGTAGTACTGGTTGATCTTGGTGAAGCTGTTGAGCCACGTCTGACCGCACTGCTGATCGACGTACTGCTGACCATCCCACGACGCATATTGCGAGTTGAAGCCCTTGTAGGCGCCTCCCATCGTGATTTCCGTCGGGTGCAGATTGGCGCGGGTGTAGAAGTCGTCCATGCTCGACAGATCGGGCGGCACCACGTCTTGAGAGGTCGGGTTGACCCAGAGGAACGAGCCGCCGCTCTTGGGGATGTTGAATCCATCCGGCGACGTCGCGTTGTCCAGGTGCACGAACTGGACATTCGGATACGCGTTCTGAATCGCTGTCCAGTCGATACCGCTTGCTGCCGTCAGGCCGAAATCGCCGACAACGGGCTTGCCGTTATAGGTCAGATACGACGGGTCTTTGAGGTACTGCGCATTGATGTAGTTCATCGCCGCCAGCACCTTGGCCTGGTTGGTGCCGCTCGCGTTGTTCAGCAGGTTCGCGTCGAGCATGATTGCAAACGTCAGCTTGTCGCCCGACAGCGTCGTGTAATTGTGAATGAGCGGCTGCGAAACGAGCCAGTCCTTGTCGCTGATATCGGTCTGACCTTGCCAGTCCACCATCACGCCGTCGACACCGCGACTGACGATATCGGCGAAGAATGAGTTGATATAAGTCGGATTGGCGTTCGAGTAGTTGACGTTGATACCCGTGTCCATGCCGCCGTCGAACCACGGCAGATAGTGCACCAGCACCTTCGTGGTGTTACCCGGGTAGAGCAGCGAGTGAACGTTGATCTTCGAGACGTCGGTCGCGCCCGACAGCGTGCCGTTCGACAGACCTGCAAAGGACACGCTTGCCGAGGTGTCGGCCGGCATCAGTGTCGATTGCACGGCTGCCGATGCGGTCGATGCGGCCGAACTGGTCGAGCCGGTCGAAGCCGCTGGAGTTGCCGGAGTTGCGGGTGACGATGCACTCGATGTCGACGGTTGGGTGCTTTGCGAGTGCGAATAATGTCCGTGTGCTTGCGCCGAACACGCGACAAAAGAAGTCGTACAAGCCGCGAGCATGGCGCGGGAAAGAACGTTTTTTAATTTCGATGACACTAGCAGGATCCTCTCGAATTTTATTTGAAGACTCAAAGCCCCTGTACCTCGGACTTCACGAAAAAAAGGGCTGCCTGCGCCGAAGGCGCCTCGGCTGTGCCCCAGGGCGTCGACAAAAGATGACGAGGCCATGACGCCGATCGCAGCGGCAGTGCCCTGCGATCAGGCTGGAGAAAGCGGATTCGTTCTTACCAGGTCACTTCATAGGAGTGACATATTGATAAGCATGACTGATTAACTCAGGCTGTTCGATATCGAGTATTGCGATTCCTCCTCTTATCGGTTGGTCACCTCGCGGCAACATCATCTCGACGCGACTCGCCATCCACACGCCATCCGACGGTGGGTGAATCAGGACTGGAGAAGGGAACGAACTTTCGTCCAGAAAGACAACTAGAGCGAAGTCTGTGTCGATTGAAGTGTTTTCGAGAAAGTGGCGCTATAACATAAAATGACCAGAATAGTTAATTTGCAATGCGAATTAAAATGTATAAAAATGTAACTGCCTTACATCTCACGCACGACCGCTTTCGTGGCACGCACACTGGCAAATTCGCTCGATCGTGGCGGACTCATACCCACGCTCTGATCGGGAAAAATAAGGACCGTTACGTACTGACAGGGTCATAACATCAGAACAGAGCCGCTCGATATGAATGGCACGGCCCTTCCTGATCGAGGATGTATGCGTCGATTCCGTTGATTGCAGCGGTGCGAGCGTCTTGATCGCGATAGCCACTTGCAGTCCACCACCCGCGAAGCGAAATCTTTCGAATTCGCCGGGCGCGAAGTATTGCTGCTGGCAGATGCAAATGGAGCGAGAGAGAATTGCGCGATAGGGTTTTCCCGCGCAACTCAAGTGCACGAATTATCCCCCAAAAAACGTTTCAGTTTTGTAACGCAGGCAAAGTTCAGGCAAAAAAAGCGATAGCTCCCCGCTCCCGTTTTCGAGGAGTTGGTTTTTCCTTGAATTTCGCATCATATGCAACAACTCTTCTTCCGGAATCGAAAAGGAACAATGAAATACTTGGCCTCCTTACTTCATTCATACCAAAGAGAGCGCGTCGGTATTTTGAAATTCTTCATATAAATAGTATTCCGAATAAAATACCTGGAGAGGGAATCTAGATATTTTCCGCCAATGTGGTTTTGGACTGGAAAATAGCAGCGAAATGCGAAGTGTCCCTTACTGTGGTTTACGGTATTCGTTAGTCGAATACATGCCGGGAATTATTCTCGTATCGTGAATTCAATGAAAGAAAAGTGCTGCTGAAGTGGTCTTATCCGATGGTGTTTTTTTGAATTATTTATTGAATTCGCGAGTGCATGAAACGCGAATTATCGGGGAATAAAGGGGCGCGAGAAAACTGAAAGTACTCTTGTGGGAATGTGGGGGTGCGAGAAAGCAAGCGTACTCGTCGCCATGCTTTCCATGGGGAACCGAAGGGAAGTACTCGCTTACAAAGAGGGAAGGACGTTGCCGTGCGGCTACGTCGACTGTCGTAATCGAGGTATCTGCCTCACAAAGACCAACCGCGGCGGAGCCCGTGCGTCGCGACTCACCGGGTCCGCGGCCGATCTTCAGCGGCCCTCAGGCCGCTTCTGCCGTTATTGAACCGGCCTCGGCCGCTTCAGGCAAACCCTCGCGGATTCATCGACTGCCAGCGCCAATGATCGGCGCACATGCGCTCGATGCCGAACTGCGCGCGCCAGCCGAGAATCCGCTCGGCCGCCGCCGGATCTGCGAAACATTGCGCAACATCGCCGGGCCGGCGCGCGACGATCTCATACGGCACCGGCTTGCCGGCCGCCTTCTCGAACGCGCGCACGACGTCGAGCACGCTATAGCCCTGACCCGTGCCGAGATTGACGACGAAGCTCGCATCGCGTTTGACGAGCGCATCGAGCGCCGCGAGATGCCCGCGCGCCAGATCGACCACGTGGATGTAGTCGCGCACGCCGGTACCGTCGGGCGTTTCATAATCGCCGCCGAACACGCGCAGTTTCTCGAGCTTGCCGACCGCGACCTGTGCGACGTACGGCATCAGGTTGTTCGGAATGCCGGCCGGGTCTTCGCCGATCAGGCCGCTCTCGTGCGCGCCGACCGGGTTGAAATAGCGCAGCGTCGCGATGCGCCACGACGGGTCAGACACTTCGAGATCGCGCAGCACCTGCTCGGCGATCAGCTTCGATTGACCATACGGGTTGGTTGCGCAGAGCGGGAACGATTCGTCGATCGGCGAGCTTTTCGGCACGCCGTACACGGTCGCCGACGAGCTGAACACGAACTGCTTCACGTTGCGATCGCGCATCACGCCGAGTAGCGCGAGCAGGCTGCCGACGTTATTGCCGTAGTACTCGATCGGCTTCGCGACCGATTCGCCGACCGCTTTCAGCGCTGCGAAGTGGATCGCGCCGGTGATCGGGTGCGCGTCGAAAATCCGCCGCAGTGCCGTTTCGTCGCAGGCGTCGTCGTCGTAGAAGGTCACGGCGCGGCCGGTGATCTGCTCCACGCGCCGCAGCGATTCGCGCCTGCTGTTCACGAGATTGTCGATCACCACGACGTCGTAGCCGCCGTTCAGCAGTTCGACGCAGGTGTGCGAGCCGATGAAGCCCGCACCGCCCGTTACCAGAATCGTGCCCTTCGTGGTCATGCTGTTGCTCCCTTAAAGTAAAACGCCCGTGATTTTCTGCACCAGGTCTTTATAGGTTTCGACGACCATGCGTTCGTCGAATTCGGTTGCGACTTTCTGCCGGCCGCGTTCGGCCATCGCGCGACGCCCGGCGGCGCTCATATCGAGCATGCGCGCGAGGCTCGCGGCGAGGCTCGCGGCATTGCGCACTTCGCACAGCAAGCCGTTGACACCGTCGGCCACCACTTCGCGGCAGCCGGGCACGTCGGTCGTGACGATCGGCCGGCCCATCGCCGACGCTTCCATCAGCGTGCGCGGCACGCCTTCGCGATACGACGGCAGCACGACGCAATCGGCCGCAGCGATAAACGGCCGCACGTCGTGCGCTTCGCCCAGATACTCGATCACGCCTTCCTGTTCCCACGCGGCGACCTCGGCGCGCGTGATCGCACTCGGATTGTCGACGCCGACCGGCCCGAGCAACTGGAAGCGCGCATGCGGGTAGCGTTCGCGCAACTGCCGCGCGGCCTCGACGAATTCGCCGACACCCTTGTCCCACAGCAGCCGTCCGATCAGCACGAAGCGAAACTCCGCGCCTTCGGGCAGCGGGCTCAGCGCGAACTGTTCGAGATCGACGCCTTCGCCATGCAGCAGCCGCGCGCGTTCGGGATGCACGAGCAGCTTGCCGTCGATGAACGCGGCTTGATCGTCGCGATTGAGGAACCACACTTCGCGCGGGAAACGGAACGCAAAACGATACAGCTTTTTGGCGATTTGCGCGGCACGGCTCTGCTGGATGAACACGTAGCCGAGCCCCGTCGTGACCGCGATCGACTGCACGCCGGCGAGCTTCGCCGCGATCGAGCCGTAGATGTTTGGCTTGATCGTGTAGTGAAACACGACGTGCGGACGAATTGTCCGGTATTGCCGGTACAGCGCCAGCAGCATGCGCAGATCCTCGCGCGGACTCGTGCCTTTCGAGGCGACCGGCAGCTCGATGCAGCGGCAGCCCATCGCCGTGAGCAATTCGAACGTGCGGTCGCGCGGCGCGAGCACCGTGACGTCGACGCCGCGTCCGATCAGCATGCGGATCAGCCCTTGCCGATACGTATAGATTGCCCAGGCCGTGTTGCAGACGAGTGTAATGCGCAGCGCGGGCGTCGACTTGAAAGAGGGCTTCATGCGTGTAAGGCGGGGCGTGGGGTTATCTGATGAGCGAGGTAGCGAATAAAATCGCAAACAAAACCGCGACCCTCGCGCGCAACATGTTCAACGACTCACGCGCGGCGCGAGCAGCGCGCGCTTGACCCGCTGCAGCGTGCGATAAGGCAGCGCGAGATGCAGCAGATTCTTCGCGAGACCGAGCCAGTCGTACGGATTGCCCGCGTTGAAATAGCGTAACTGCAAACGCAGCGTCGAGCCGATCTGGCGGCGCCGCTTCGTCGCGCTGATGCCGCCTTCGTTCAGTTCGTAGTAGAGACCGAGTTCGGGCAGGTTCGCGCAGTCGTAGCGATCCATCAGACGTACGAACAGATCGAGGTCTTCCGCCGAACGATACTCGGCGCGATAGTTGCCGGCCGTGCGCACGGCATCGATGCGCAGCATCATCGACGGATGCGCGAGGCACGAGCGGAAAAAGCGCTGACGCCGGATCGCGTCCGGCTCGGTGGGCGGCGTCAGCATGAAGAGTGGTTCGCCCGCGCGCGTGACGACCTGGGTCCACATGCCGAGGCCCGCGACGTTCGGATGCCGTTCCATGAACGCGCGCTGCTTCGCGAGCCGTTGCGGCACCGCGCGGTCGCCCGTGTCGATACGCGCGGCGTAGCGAAAGCCGCGCTGCGCGAGCGCGTCGATGCCGGTTTGCAACGCGCGTTCGATGCCGCCGTTCTGCGCCATGCGCAGCACTTCGATATGCAGGTTCGGCAGTGTCGGCGCGACGATCGGCGGCGTGCTGCCGTCGTCGACGATCAGCACGTGCACCGGCGCATTTTCCTCGAACGAGGCGAGCGTGGCATCGAGGTCCGCCTGGCCGTTGTACGCGGGGATCAGCACCGCGACGTCGTCGAGCGGGATTTGCGCGGTGGCGGATGAGTTCGTCATGGGCGCAGTTTGAAACGGATGTAATAAAGATTGACCGACGCGGCCGCGAGATAACCGGCCGCGAGACCCACGAGCGCGCCATACGCGCCGAGCCGCGCAATCGCGAGCAGATTGACCGCGAACGCCACCGCGAGCGCAAGCAGCCATTTCGCGAGCAGTACGAACTTGGCCTGATACTTGAGCACGACCAGATTGCCGATCGCCTCGATACCGGCCGGCACGGACAACCACACGGCCCAGCGGAAGATCCCGATTGCGCCTTCGAAGTCCGGCCCGAACACGCGGCGGATGATAAAGCCCGCGAGCAGGTCGAGCACGAGCGCGCCGGCCACCATCAGCACGGCGGTCAAGGCGGTCAGGCGCAGCATGTTGCGGCGCAGTTGCGCGATGCCCTGCACGCGATAGACAAAGGCCGGCGCGATGGTCTGCGCGAGCATCAGCGCGAGCGTGATCCAGTTTTCGTTCAACTGCTGCGCGGCCGAATAGCGTCCGAGGTCGGCGAACGAAATCGCGCGCTCGAGCATGAGCCGGTCCAGTTTCAGGAACAGATACATACAGATGAGCCCGAGCCAGAACACCGTGCCCGCGCTCGCGAAGTGTTTGAACAGCGTCCGGTCGACCTGCCAGCCGAGCTTGCCGCCATGCCGGCGCATGAAGTAGAGCACCAGCACCGCGCCGATCGCCGCCGATTCGATCGCCCACAGCCAGCCGAAGCGCGCGGGCGCGGCCATCGCGCGCACCAGCAGATAGACGAGGCCGGCCTTGAGCACCGCCGTGCTCATGCTGGTCAGCAACTGCGGCTTGCTGTAGGTCATGCTTTGCAGCCACGCGTTGATGATGCCGACGAACGGTTCGCGAAACAGCATGGTCACCGCGAGGCCCGCGAGCATCGCGCCGACGAGCGGCTCGAACAGATGCAGCGCGATGCCGAGCCACGTGAGCAGCAGCGCGATGGCCGACACGGAAAAGCGCAACGCAAAGGCGCTGCCGAGCACGGTGCCGAGTTGTGCGGGCGCGCGATTGACGATGGTCGGCACGAGGATTTCCGCGCCGCACACCCAGGTGATCGGCGAGAGCACGAGCAGCAGCGTGTTCGCGTATTGCCACTTGCCGAACGTGTCGGGCCCGAAGTAACGCGCGAGCATGCCGCTGATCGCGATCGCGACGCCGATCTGCGTGAGCCGTTCGAGGCCGAGCCAGATGATGTTCGTGAACGCGCGCGTGACGTCGGGATTGGCGAAACGTTTGAGCGTCAGCATCCGTTGGCCGCCCGCCGTTGCGCGCCGGCGCGGCCGCATTGCGCGGCGCCCTGCATGTTCGCCCGCCCGGCCGGCAGCCGCGGCAACTTTACAAAAGGAGGGCGTCTAAGCATTAGAATGGCGTTATTCAGGCTGGTCAGAAGAACGCAATTATAAGTTGGAACCGGATCGCTTCCGGCAAGGGCGCGTCGCGGCGAGGCAAGGCCCGGTTTTAGCGTGGTTTTTACCGCGATTTTTACCGGTCACCGACGGTGCGCAGGTCAAAATTTTCCATTGCACGCAAGTGAGCCAACATGATCTCCAAATCCATTTTCAAGGCGTATGACATTCGTGGCGTCGTCGGCAAGACGCTCGATGCCGAGACCGCGCGTTCCATCGGCCGCGCGTTCGGCAGCGAAGTGCGTGCGCAGGGCGGCGACGCGGTCGTGGTCGCGCGCGACGGACGCCTGTCGGGTCCCGAACTGATCCAGGCGTTGTCCGACGGTTTGCGCGCGGCAGGTGTCGACGTCGTCAACGTCGGCATGGTGCCCACGCCGGTCGGCTACTTCGCGGCAAGCGTGCCGCTCAAGCTCGCGGGCGGCGAGCGCCGCGTCGATTCGTGCATCGTCGTGACCGGCAGCCACAATCCGCCCGACTACAACGGCTTCAAGATGGTCCTGCGCGGCGCGGCCATTTACGGCGAGCAGATTCTCGCGCTGCATCAGCGCATCGTCGACGAAAACTTCGCGCAAGGCAGTGGCTCGTACGCCGAGTACGACATCGCCGACGAGTATCTCGAGCGCATCGCGAGCGACGTGAAGCTCGCGCGCCCGATCAAGATCGTCGTCGATACCGGCAACGGCGTGGCCGGCGGCCTCGCGCCGAAGCTGTTCAAAAAGCTCGGCTGCGAACTCGTCGAACTCTTCACCGAAGTCGACGGCAACTTCCCGAACCATCACCCGGACCCGGCGCACCCCGAAAATCTCGAAGACGTGATTCGCGCGCTGAAGGAAACCGATGCCGAAATCGGCTTCGCGTTCGACGGCGACGGCGACCGCCTGGGCGTCGTCACGAAAGACGGCCAGATCATCTATCCGGACCGTCAGCTGATGCTGTTCGCCGAAGAAGTCCTGTCGCGCAACAAGGGCGCGCAGATCATCTACGACGTGAAGTGCACGCGCAATCTCGCGAAGTGGGTCAAGGACAAGGGCGGCGAGCCGCTGATGTGGAAGACCGGCCACTCGCTCGTGAAGGCGAAGCTGCGCGAAACCGGCGCGCCGCTCGCGGGCGAAATGAGCGGCCACGTGTTCTTCAAGGACCGCTGGTACGGTTTCGACGACGGCCTGTACACGGGCGCGCGTCTGCTCGAAATCCTCACGCGCGTCGCCGATCCGAGCCAGCTGCTGAACTCGCTGCCGAACTCGCACGCCACGCCCGAGCTGCAACTGAAGCTCGAAGAGGGCGAGAACTTCGAACTGATCGCGCGCTTGCAGAAGAACGCGCAGTTCACCGGCGCGGACGACGTCGTGAAGATCGACGGTCTGCGCGTCGAGTATCCGGACGGCTTCGGTCTCGCGCGTTCGTCGAACACGACGCCGGTCGTCGTGATGCGTTTCGAGGCCGACAACGACGCGGCGTTGAAGCGTATCCAGGACGATTTCCGCCGCGTGATTCTCGCGGAGAAGGCCGACGCGAAACTGCCGTTCTGACGGCGGTGCGGCGGTGCCGCGGTCCTGGTCGCAACAGGTCGAAGCACCGCCGCCATCGAACGCGGCGCGGGCGGTATTGCCCGCGCCGCGTTTTTCATGTCGCGCCAAGGCGAGGCCTCTTTCGCATTCTTATGTGACGTTTTGATGCGCGGCCCACGCGGCGCGCTAGAATTGCCGTCCTCTGCCCTGTCGGGGGCCTGGCGCGCGGCGCCGGGTTCGGGGCTTTATCAACGCATCTTCGAGCCGGACAGCCGGTTTTCCCACTCTTGAGCGCGCAAAAGATACTGATCGTGAGGGTGTCGTCGCTGGGCGACGTCGTTCACAACATGCCGGTGATCGCCGACATCCGGCGCCGCCATCCCGATGCGCAGATCGACTGGCTCGTCGAAGAGAGCTTCGTCGGGCTCGTGGAACTCGTCGGCGGCGTGCGGCGCGCGATTCCGGTGTCGCTGCGGCGCTGGCGCAAGCGCATCCTGTCGGTCGGCAACTGGCGCGAGATCGGCGCGTTTCGCCGCGCGCTCGCGGCCGAGCACTACGACCTCGTGATCGACTGCCAGGGGCTCATCAAGACCGCCTGGGTGTCGAGCATGGCGCGCGGACCGGTGACCGGTCTCGCGAACCGCACCGAGGGCGCGGGCTTCGAATGGCCGGTGCGCTTCTTCTACGACCGGCGCGTGCCGATCGAGCCGCGCACGCACGTAGTCGAGCGCACGCGGCAACTGGTGGCGGCGGCGCTCGGCGACCCCGCGCCGCAACCGACCGACGAGATCGACTTCGGCCTCGATACGCGCCGTGCGGCGCTCGCGCTGTCGCAGGCGAATCTGAACCTGCCGGTGCCGTACGTCGTGTTCGTGCACGCGACCTCGCGCGCCGACAAGCAGTGGCCCGATACCGCGTGGATCGAACTCGGGCAGTCGCTCGTGCGGCGCGGCGCGTCGCTCGTGCTGCCGTGGGGCAGCGAGGCCGAGCGCGCGACCAGCGAGCGGCTCGCGAAGGAATTCGGCGCGGCCGCGATCGTGCCGCCGAAGCTGTCGCTGCCGGCCGTGGTCGGTCTGATCGAGGGCGCGGCTGCGACGGTCGGGGTCGACACGGGGCTAGTGCACATCGCCGCGGCGCTGAAGCGGCCCACGGTCGAGTTGTACAATTTCTCCACTGCGTGGCGCACCGGCGGCTACTGGTCGCCGAACGTCGTCAATCTCGGCGCGGCCGGGCAGCCGCCGACGCTGCAACAGGTCAAGTCGGCGCTGGCGGGCTTCGGTCTTCTATAGCCGGGGCCGCCATCCCCCGCGTCCGCTGCAATCCGCCGGTGCGCTGCGCCTTGAGCACCTTCCGCACCTTCCGTTCCCAAGGGCGACCATGAACGAAACCCAGATCATCGAAGTAGCGAGCGCCGATTGGCACGGCCGCAACCTGTCCGTGCCGCGCGAGACGCTGCTCGCCGGCGTCGAGCGCGGCAAGGTGCTGTACTTCCCGAACCTGCGCTTCGCGATCGAAGGCGGCGAGCAGGCGCTGCTCGACCCGGCGCTCGCCGATCCGAACCGCAAGAACATCAGCCTCGAACCGAACGGCGGCGCGCTGCACGGCGTGGCCGGCGACGCGGTCACGCAGTCGGCCGTGCGTGCGCTGGTGGCGCGCTATCAGGCCAATGCGCGCACGCTCGTCGACGGGCTGTTCCCCGAATACGACGGCAAGCTGCGCGTCGCGCCCACGAGCCTGCGGCTGCATCAGGTCGCTACGCGCCAAAGCTCGTGGCGCAAGGACGATAGCCGTCTGCACATCGACGCGTTTCCGTCGCGGCCCAATTACGGCGAGCGTATCCTGCGCGTGTTTACGAACGTCAATCCGCATGGCGAGCCGCGCGTGTGGCGCGTCGGCGAACCGTTCGAGGACATCGCGCAACGCTTCCTGCCGCGCATCAAGCCGCAGATGCCGGGCTCGGCATGGCTGCTGAATCTGCTGCACGTCACCAAGTCGCCGCGCAGCGAGTACGACCATCTGATGCTCAATCTGCACGACGGCATGAAGGCCGACCTCGACTATCAGAAGACGAGCCCGCAGGAGACCATGCGGTTTCCGCCGGGCTGCGTGTGGGTGTGCTTCTCCGATCAGGCCTCGCATGCGGTGATGTCCGGCCAGTTCATGCTCGAACAGACGTTCTTCCTGCCGGTGAAGGCGATGGCGCAGCCCGAGTGCGCGCCGCTCGGCATTCTCGAGCGCCTGAAGGGCAGGGCGCTGGTTTGAGCGCCGCGGTTGGCCTGATGGCCTGGCGGGGCGCGCCGGCCGCTTGTTTGTCGTGGGGTGAGATCGATGCGAGTCGCGCGAGTTGCGTGGGCGGTGTGATTCGCGCGGGCGCGGCGATCGGCGCGATTCACCTAAAGCGTCCGAACCACACGAACTACGTGCATCCCGTGCACCCCACGCGCCGCGCGGATCATTCGAGCCGCCCGAGCCATGCGAACGATGCGGAGCGCCGATGCTAAGAGCGATTTATCGCGCGCTCTGGTGGCTCGTCGCGCCGCTGGCCGTGCTGCGTCTGTTGATCCGTTCGCGCAAGGAGCGCGGATATCGCGAGCATATCGGCGAGCGCTTCGGCTATGCGCGCGGCCGCCTGCCCGAGGACAGCGCGCCGTTGATCTGGGTGCATGCGGTGTCGGTCGGCGAAACGCGCGCTGCGCAGCCGCTCATCGATGCATTGATGAAGGCGCGTCCCGACGCACGCATTCTGCTCACGCACATGACGCCGAGCGGCCGCGCGACCGGCACCGGGATTTTCGGCGACCGCGTGCTGCGCTGTTATCTGCCCTACGACATGCCGCACGCGGTGCGGCGTTTTCTGCGCGCGTGGCGGCCGTCGCTCGGTCTCGTGATGGAGACCGAAGTGTGGCCGACGCTGATCGACGAATGCCGCCGCGCCGACGTGCCGCTCATATTGACCAATGCGCGGATGTCGGCGCGTTCGTACAAGCGCGCGGCGAAGTTCGGCAGCGCGACGAAGGACGTGTTCGGTGGTTTCGCGCGCGTGCTCGCGCAGAGCCCGTCCGACGCCGAACGGCTGACCGCGCTCGGCGCGCGCAACGTCGCGGTGCTCGGCAATCTGAAGTTCGATATGAGCACGCCGCCCGAACTCGTGGCGCGCGGTCATGCGTGGCGCGCCGCGATCGGCACGCGGCCCGTGTGGGTCGCGGCCAGCACGCGCGAGGGCGAAGAGGCGCTCGTGCTCGAAGCGTTTGCGGCGCTTGGCGTCGACGATGCGCTGCTGATTCTGGTGCCGCGCCATCCGCAGCGCTTCAACGAGGTCGCGGGGCTCGTCGGGAAGGCGGGCTTGCGGCTCGAACGCCGCTCGAACTGGGCGCCCGATGCGAAGCTCGCGTCGGCGGCGCGAAGCGTGGACGACGGCGTGCCGCCGTTGCCCGCGGACGTGAAAGTGCTGCTCGGCGATTCGATGGGCGAGCTGGGCGCTTACTATGCGGCGTCGGACCTTGCGTTTATCGGCGGCAGTCTGTTGCCGCTCGGCGGACAGAATCTGATCGAAGCGTGCGCGGTCGGCGTGCCGGTGCTGATCGGCCCGCACGTGTTCAACTTCACCCAGGCCACTGCCGATGCGGTCGCGGCCGGCGCTGCCGTGCAGGTGCAGGACCCGGCCGATCTGGCACGCGCGTTGCGCGAGCTGTTTGGCGACAGGGCGCGGCGGCTGGCGATGGGTGGCGCGGCGGCGGCGTTCGCCGCACGGCACAGCGGAGCGACGGCGCGAACGGTGGATGTGTTGACGGCGGTGTTGCCGGGATGAGGAAAAAAGCCGATGGGCGGTTAATTCTTCTTCGGACTTTAATCAATCGATGGGGGCCGCCGTTGATCGTGATGGGGACCGTCTTGGGTATGTATCACGCAGTGGTGGACCATTTTTACGGTGGCCGGATTTCTCTGCTTCAGGAGCAAGTTGCATTGCTCAAGCAGCAAAATGAAAGTCTGATGCAGAGCAATACGGAATTGCATCACACGCAATGTGATGTTCAGTATTCGCAGATCGATTCCGCCAGAAAACTGGCCGATATGCGAATGGCTCAGCTCACGTCGTCTATCCAGCTGGTTGGTGGGGGAGCCGTTAATCCAGATGACGTTGCTTATCGCTACATGTGTCTTCGCTTGAAGCGGTAGTCTCACACCCTCAACAACCCCTTCTTTTCAATAAACGCGACCACCTCGTCCAGGCCCGCGAGCGCCTTCAGATTGCACATCACAAATGGCCGCTCGCCGCGCATCCTGGTCGCATCGGACGCCATCACGTCGAGGTTCGCGCCGACCAGCGGCGCGAGGTCCGTCTTGTTGATGACGAGCAGATCCGACTTGGTGATACCGGGGCCGCCCTTGCGCGGAATCTTCTCGCCGCCCGCGACGTCGATTACGTAGATCGTCAGGTCCGACAGTTCCGGGCTGAAGGTCGCCGCGAGATTGTCGCCGCCCGATTCGATGAACACGATGTCCGCGTCGGGAAAACGCGTGAGCATGCGCTCGACCGCTTCGAGGTTGATCGACGCATCCTCGCGGATCGCCGTGTGCGGGCAGCCGCCCGTCTCGACGCCCATGATTCGCTCGGCCGGCAACGCGCCCGCCACCGTCAGCAGACGCTGGTCCTCTTTCGTGTAGATGTCGTTCGTGATCGCGACGAGGTCGTACCGGTCGCGCATCGCCTTGCACAGCATTTCGAGCAACGTGGTCTTGCCCGAGCCGACCGGACCGCCGACGCCCACGCGCAGCGGCGGCAGTTTCTTCGTGCGGGGTCGGGCGGGGAAAGCGGAATGATGAGGTGCGTTCATGATGGATCGTGTGAGCGTGTTACGAGCGGAAGAGCCGCGAATACTGCGACTCGTGGCGCGCCGAGAGAATGCCGAGCTGCGGCGCGAACGTGTTGAGGTCCTCGCGCGAGGTCGCGAGCGCCCGCGCGACGGCCGCATCGATCGGCCCGCGCAGCGCGACGATGATGCGCTGGCCCGCGAGCTGTCCGAGCGGCACCGCCTTCAGGGCGGCGGCGGCCTGGTTCTCGACCCAGCTGAACGCGTAGGCGGCCAGCGCGGCATAGGCGGCGGCGTCGTGCGCATAGGCGGCGAAGGCGAACGCGGTCGGCTGCGCGAGCGGCGTGAGCGTGGCGAGCGTCGCGCGTCGTGACGCATCGCCCCATTCGAGCGACACGCACAATTGCCGCAGCGACCAGCCCATCTGCTCCGTTTCGCGCCGCAGTTCGGCCGATTCGCGGCTCGCGAGAAATTCGCCGTTGGCATCGGCGAGGCCGGCCGCGTCGTGCGTGCGCCAGCGCTCCATTTGCTGCGCGAGAAACGGCAGCTCGCAGCGTGCGAGCACGTCGGTCAGGCCGCTTGCGATCCAGTCGCGCGCGGAATCTGCGTCGGTGATCAATTGCGCTTCGATGGCTGCTTCGAGGCTCTGCGAATAGCTGAACGCGCCGATCGGCAGCGCCGGCGACGCGAGATGCAGCAGTGCGGTGAGTTCAGCGATGCGCATGCGGGTGCGAGTGATGCGAGTGGCCGCATGTGTCGTCGTACGCATGGTCATGGTCACATGCCTGGCCATGCTGATGATCGTGATCGTGGCCACGCTCATGGCCGTGCTCGTGCTCGTGCTCACGCGCTTGCGAGTGCGTATGTGGGTGCCCATGCGAATGCGCGCAACCCTCATGAGCATGCGCATGCCCCGGCCCATGATGCTCACCGAACACCTGCTGCGCGAGCGCATAGTCTTCGGCGAAGGTCTCGTCGTGACCATGCTTGTGTCCGCCGCCATACGCGCCCGCTTCGGGCTGGAACGGCAGCGATACCTGCTCGACCGTCGCGCCGATGCGCACGAGCATATCGGCAAGCACCGGATCGTATTCGAGCTTCAGATAATCGGCGCCGACTTCCACCGGCGTATGACGATTGCCGAGGTGATACGCGGCGCGCGTGAGCGTCAGCGCATCCGAAGCGCGTACGTAAAGCACAGCTTCATGCGCGGCAACGACACGCACGAGACCGCCATCGTCGGCGATGAGCACGTCGCCGTCGTGCAGCACGGTGCCGCGCGGTAACAGCAAGGCGACTTCCTCGCCGTTGTCGAGCGTCGCCGCCAGACGGCTCTTGCGGCGCTCGTCGAAGGCGAGCGTCAATGTCGGGGCGCGCCGGATCAAGACGGGCGCGAGTTTCAGATGCGGTGCGAGAAGTTTGTCGAGAGTACGCATGTCTAGAACAGGAAATAACGTTGCGCCATCGGCAGCACGGCGGCCGGCTCGCAGGTGAGCAACTGGCCGTCGGCGATCACCTGATACGTTTCGGGATCGACGCTGATGTTCGGGCGCCACGCGTTGTGAATCATGTCGGCCTTCGTGATGTTGCGGCAGTTCTTCACTGCGACGATGCGCTTTTGCAAACCATAGCGTTCGGCGACGTTCGCCTCGGCGGCCATCCGCGAGACGAAGGTCAGCGACGTTCGGCCGAGCGCGCCGCCGCGCGTCGCGAACATCTCGCGATAGTGCACGGGCTGCGGTGTCGGAATCGATGCGTTGGGGTCGCCCATCTGCGCCATCGCGATCATGCCGCCCTTGAGGATCAGCGACGGCTTGATGCCGAAAAACGCCGGCTCCCAGAACACGAGGTCGGCCCACTTGCCCGGTTCGATCGAACCGACTTCATGCGCGATGCCGTGCGTGATCGCCGGGTTGATCGTGTACTTCGCGACGTAGCGCTTCGCACGGAAATTGTCGTGACGCGCGTTGTCCTCGGGCAGCGCGCCGCGTTGCACCTTCATCTTGTGCGCGGTCTGCCACGTGCGAATGATGACCTCGCCGACACGCCCCATCGCCTGCGAATCGGAAGACAGCATCGACAGCGCGCCGAGGTCGTGCAGGATGTCCTCGGCCGCGATCGTCTCGCGGCGAATCCGCGATTCGGCAAAGGCGATGTCTTCGGCAATCGACGGGTCGAGGTGATGACACACCATCAGCATGTCGAGATGTTCTTCGAGCGTGTTGACCGTATAGGGGCGTGTCGGATTCGTCGACGAGGGCAGCACGTTCGCCTCGCCGCATACCTTGATGATGTCGGGCGCGTGGCCGCCGCCCGCGCCTTCGGTGTGATACGTGTGGATCGTGCGGCCCCTGAACGCGGCCACGGTCGCTTCGACGAAGCCCGCTTCGTTGAGCGTGTCGGTGTGGATCGCGACCTGCGTGTCGGTGTCGTCGGCGACGGCAAGGCAGTTGTCGATCGCGGCCGGCGTCGTGCCCCAGTCCTCGTGCAGCTTCAGGCCGATCGCGCCGGCGGCGATCTGCTCGACGAGCGGCTGCGGCCGGCTCGCGTTGCCCTTGCCGAGAAAGCCGAGGTTCATCGGATACCCGTCGGCCGCCTGCAGCATGCGTTCGAGATGCCACGGCCCCGGCGTGCAGGTCGTCGCATTGGTGCCGGTCGCGGGGCCGGTGCCGCCGCCGAGCATCGTCGTCACGCCGCTCGCGAGCGCTTCTTCGATCTGCTGCGGGCTGATGAAGTGGATATGCGTATCGATGCCGCCCGCCGTCACGATCAGCCCTTCGCCCGCGATCACTTCGGTGGACGCACCGATTGCGATCGTCACGTTGGGCTGGATGTCGGGGTTGCCGGCCTTGCCGATCGCCGCGATGCGCCCGTCCTTGATGCCGATGTCGGCCTTCACGATGCCCCAGTGATCGAGAATCACCGCGTTCGTCACGACCGTATCGACGACCTCGGCATGCACGCGCTGCGACTGGCCCATGCCGTCGCGAATCACCTTGCCGCCGCCGAACTTGACCTCTTCGCCGTAGGTCGTGAAGTCGCGTTCGATCTCGATCAGCAGGTCGGTGTCGGCGAGGCGCACGCGGTCGCCGGTGGTGGGGCCGAACATCTCCGCGTATGCGCGGCGGCCAATGCGTAGTGTCATGGTGTGGGTCCGGAATGGGCGGCTAAGCGAAGCGAGGCTGCGGAGCGTGGTTGCGAAGGGAAGCTATAAAGCAAGGCCGTGAAGCAAGGTTATGAAGCGAGGCCAGAAGCGGCACAGCGCGGCCGAAGCGAACGGGCGCGGCTCGCGTACCTCACAGCTTGCCCATCACCTTGCCGTTGAAGCCGTAGACGACCCGCTCGCCCGCCAGTTCGACGAGCTCGACCGTGCGCTCCTGGCCGGGCTCGAAGCGCACGGCGGTGCCGGCCGCGATGTTCAGGCGAAAGCCGCGCGCCGCGTCGCGATCGAACGACAGCGCTTCGTTCACCTCGTAGAAGTGGTAGTGCGAGCCGATCTGCACCGGCCGATCGCCGGTATTCGACACGACCACCGTGAGCGTCGCGCGGCCTGCGTTCAGTTCGTGCTCGCCGTCGTCGATGAGGAGTTCGCCGGGAATCATGGAACCTGCCATGGAGCCTGCCTTGACGGTAAGAAGTTCAGGGAATCGGATGATGCACCGTGACGAGCTTGGTGCCGTCGGGGAACGTCGCCTCGACCTGGATGTCGGGGATCATCTCGGGTACGCCTTCCATCACGTCGGCGCGCGTGAGCAGCGTGGTGCCGTAGTGCATGACCTCGGCGACGCTCCTGCCGTCGCGCGCCGCTTCCATCAGCGCCGCGCTGATGAGGGCGACCGCTTCCGGATAGTTCAGTTTGAGGCCGCGCGCGCGGCGCCGTTCGGCGAGCAGCGCGGCGGTGAAGATCAGCAGCTTGTCCTTCTCGCGAGGTGTCAGCTTCATCGGATATGGGCTTGCAAATAGGGCTTGCGGTGAGGTCGGTCGTGGTGGCGTGGCCTGTCGCGTTGCGGACAATGCGGCCATGCCGGATCAACTGGTCACAGTATCAAGTCCTGCTAACGGTGGGCTTACAGACAGGGGGCGGCCGTCGGGTCGTGGTGCCACGCGGCAGCACAGTGCGGCGGCGCAATGCAATGCAAGCCGTATGCCATCGCGTCGCGGCCTCGGTGCACAGCGCGCGCGACGCGCTTGCGCACGGGTTTGGGGCATGCGTGCGCGCCACGTTGGTGCGCGTTCGGCGTTATGAAGGTGAAAACCGAGGCGGGCGGCTTGCCGGGTCGGCCAGGTGCAAGCGTGCGGGTCTTCCGCGCTGCTCAGGTGCTTAGGTGCTCAGGTCGACCAGATTCGCAACGGCACCGCCGCGACGCCATGCACGACCGGCCGCAATTGCAGCCAGCAGCGCGTGAGCGCCTGTTGCAGCGTCTCCATCGAGCGCGACATCGCGCGCACGATCAGCACGCGGTTCGTCACGCACGAGGCGGCGGCGCGCAGCGTATCGTCGAACGGCAGTTGCGCCGAGAGCGACTCGGCGAGCGCGTCGTCGCACGCGGCGCCGACGGCCCATAGCGCGCCGTAGGCAGGAAAGCCGGCCAGCCCTTGCGGTGCATCGCGCAGCGAATCGTTCGCGGCGAGGCTCGCGCGCTCGAACCACAGCAATTCGCCGCGCGCGCCGACGATGCGCGACACCGCACTCAGGCTGCCCGCCGACCAGCGTTCGCCGGCGGCCTGGCGTCCGAGCTGCGTCGCGTCCCAGCCGATCGCGCTCGCGCCGTCGGCAAGCGTCAGCGAAAAATCGAGTTGCGCATGCGCATGATCGAACACGATGTTGTTCTGCGGCAGCCAGTCGAGCTTCGCGTGTTCGCCGACGCGCACCGCAATGCGCTGCCGCGCCGCGCGGCCGTTCGACTTGTACCACTTGGTCGCGCCCGGCGTCGTCAGCACGGCATGGCTGTGCGCGCCGAGCAAGACGTCGATGTCGAGCCGGTCGCCGCCCGCGATGCCGCCGGGCGGATGCACGATCACCGCATGGCAGATCGCCTGGCCTTCGGGGTAGAGCGGACGTTGCACGCGCAATGGCCCAGCGTGCCGCCGGTGCGCGAGCGTCGTGCGTGCGTCGCCGTGGGTGAAGCCGAGTTCGAGGCGCGCGTGCCACGGCGCATGGGTGGCGTCATGAGCGGCCTCAGGGGTAGCGTCATGAGCAGCCGGTTGCGCGGTGACGAGCGTGGCGCGGTTTTCGTGAAGCGACATGCGAGTGGATGGGTGGGCGACGGCGTGGAACGGAGCGGGTCAAACGAGTGCCATGTTAAACCGCAATCAACCCGCGCACGCCATCCGCTTCCATATTCGCGCCTGCGCCGCCCGCGACGATCTCCCCTCGGCTCATCACCCAGTAATGATCGGCGATCGCCTTGGCGAAGTCGTAATACTGCTCGACGAGCAGCACCGTCAGGCCCATGTCCTCGACCAGTTGCCGCAGCGTGCGGCCGATGTCCTGAATGATCGACGGCTGGATGCCCTCGGTCGGCTCGTCGAGAATCAGCAGTTGCGGCTCGCTCATCAGCGCGCGGCCGATCGCGAGCTGTTGCTGCTGACCGCCCGAGAGATCGCCGCCGCGCCGTCCGCGCATGTCCTTAAGCACGGGAAACAGTTCGTAGATGCGCTCGGGGATCTGCTTCGGCGCCTTGCGGCTCGCCGCGCCCACCAGCAGATTTTCCTCGACGGTCAAACGCGGAAAGATATCGCGGCCCTGCGGCACGTAAGCGAGACCCTGCGCGACGCGCGCATGGGTCGGCAGCTTCGTGAGCGGCGCGCCGCGCCATGCGATCGCGCCGCTCTTCGCGGGCACGACGCCCATCAGGCAGCGCAGCAGCGTGGTCTTGCCGACGCCGTTGCGGCCGAGCAGCACCGTGAGCTTGCCGTCGGGCACGCTGAGCTGCACGTCGCGCAGAATGTGGCTGCCGCCGTAGTACTGGTTCAGTCGGTCTACTTCGAGCATGTTCCTGATGTCCTGTCGAATCGTCGTTCAGCGGCCCAGATAAGACTCGATGACGGTCTCGTTCTGCTGCACCTCGTCGAGCGTGCCGTGCGCGAGCACGCGCCCCTCGGCCATGACCGTCACCTTGCCGGTTTCTCCCGCGAGCGCGGCGACGAACTCCATGTCGTGCTCGACGACCATCATCGAGCAGGTGCCGCGCAGCCGGTCGAGCAGTTCGGCAAGCTGCATGGTTTCGTCGTCGGTCATGCCGGCCGCGGGTTCGTCGAGCAGCAGCAGTGCCGGGCGTTGCATCAGCAGCATGCCGATTTCGAGGCGCTGTTTCTGTCCATGCGAAAGCTCGCCCGCGAGCCGCCGCGCTTCGCTTTCGAGCCCGATCAGCGCGAGCGTTTGCTCGATGCGCGCCTGCGCCTCGCGATCGAGCCGTGCGCGCAGCGAGGCCCACCAGCCCTTGTCGGCCTGCATCGCGAGTTCGAGGTTTTCCCATACGGGATGCTGTTCGAACACGGTCGGCTTCTGGAACTTGCGGCCGATGCCCGCGCGCGCGATCGCGGGCTCGTTCATGCGCGTGAGGTCGATCGACTGGCCGAGAAACACCTTGCCGTCGTCGGGCGCGGTCTTGCCGGTGATGACGTCCATCATCGTGGTCTTGCCCGCGCCGTTCGGGCCGATGACGCAGCGCAGTTCGCCCGCGTCGATCGCGAGCGACAATGCGTTGAGTGCGCGAAAGCCGTCGAAGCTCACGGTCACGTCTTCGAGGTAGAGGATCGTGCCGTGCGAGACGTCGATCTCGCCCGGTACGACCGCGTGCCCCATGTTCGCGACGCCGCTCAGCGACGTTTCGGCGGGTGCTTCAGGCAAGGCCAGATCGGCCACCAGCGGGTTTTCGTTCATCATGCGCGGTTCCTTTTGCGCGTCAGCAGCTCGGCGAGCCCCATGATGCCGTTCGGCAACAACAGCGGCACCAGCACGAAAATCAGGCCGAGAAAGAACAGCCAGTACTCCGGAAAGTTCGCCGTGAAAAAGCTCTTCGCGCCGTTCACCGCGAACGCGCCGATGATCGGTCCGATCAGCGTGCCGCGTCCGCCGACCGCGACCCAGATCGCCATTTCGATCGAATTGCCCGGCGACATCTCGCCCGGATTGATGATGCCGACCTGCGGCACGTAGAGCGCGCCCGCGATGCCGCACAGCACGGCCGACACGGTCCACACGAACAGCTTGTAGGCAAGCGGGCTATAGCCGAGAAACATCAGCCGCGTTTCGCCGTCGCGCACCGCGGTGACGACGCGGCCGAGCTTCGAGGTGACGATCGCGCGCGCGCCGAGGAACGCCGCGACCAGCACCGCGAACGTGATCAGCAGCAAGGCGGCGCGCGTGCCCGGATGCGTGATCGGAAAACCGCCGATGCGCTTGAAATCGGTGAAGCCGTTGTTGCCGCCGAAGCCCGTTTCGTTGCGATAGAACAGCAGCATCGCGGCGAAGGTCATGGCCTGCGTGATGATCGACAGGTACACGCCTTTCACGCGCGAGCGGAATGTGAAGAAGCCGAACACCCACGCGACCACGGCCGGCACCAGCACGACGAGCAGCAGCGCATAGCCGAGATGCTGCGTGCCCTGCCAGTACCACGGCAACCGGTGCCAGTCGAGAAACACCATGAAGTCGGGCAGATCGCTGCCGTACTTGCCGTCGTGGCCGATCGCGCGCATCAGGTACATGCCGATCGCGTAGCCGCCGAGCGCGAAGAACAGCGCATGGCCGAGGCTCAGGATGCCGCAGTAGCCCCAGACGAGATCGAGCGCGAGCGCCGCGATCGCGTAGCACATGAACTTGCCGGTCAGCGTCATCGCGTAGGCGGACAGATGCAGCGCGCTCGTTTCGGGAATCACGAGCGCGGCGAACGGCACGCCGAGGCCGAACACGATGACGAGCGCGATCAGCGCGAGCCACGCGCGGCGCGACAGCAAGGCGGGACGCGGCGGCAGGCCGAGCGCGAAGCCGGCGTTGGCATCGCGTGCGTTGCCCGCGCCGCTGCCTGCCGTGGCGCCAGGCGCATGACCGTCGCGACCGACGCGCGACGGTGCGACGGAAGATGGACTTGCCGGCGAATGCGTCGCTGAGGTCGCCTCCGAGGCGGCCGACGACGTAGTAGAGGAAATTGCCGATGTCATCTCAAGCCTCCGCGCTGCGGCCCTTCAAGGCGAACATGCCTTGCGGACGCTTCTGGATGAACAGCACGATCAGCACGAGCACCGCGATCTTCGCGAGCACCGCGCCCCAGAACGGCTCGATCGCCTTGCTGACGAGCCCGAGGCCGAAGCCGCCGAGCACGGTGCCCGCAAGCTGGCCGACGCCGCCGAGCACGACCGCCATGAACGAATCGATGATATAGCTCTGGCCGAGGTCGGGCCCGACATTGCCGATCTGCGACAGCGCGCAGCCGCCGAGCCCCGCGATGCCCGCGCCGAACGCGAACGCATACGAATCGACGCGCGCGGTTTTCACGCCGACGCAGGCGGCCATGCGGCGGTTCTGCGTGACCGCGCGCACGAACAGGCCGAGCCGCGTGCGCGTGAGCACGGCCCACGCGATTGCGACGACGATCAGCGAGAACGCGAGAATCGCGAGCCGGTTGTACGGCAGGATCAGGTTCGGCAGCACGGTCACGCCGCCGCTCATCCACGACGGATTGACGACCTGCACGTTTTGCGCGCCGAACAGCATGCGGGTTGCCTGAATCAGGATCAGGCTCACGCCGAAGGTGGTCAGCAGCGTTTCGAGCGGCCGCCCATACAAATGTCTGAGCACGAGCCGTTCGAGCACGATGCCGACGAGCCCCGCCGCGACGAATGCGGCCGGTATCGCGAAGAGCGGATACCAGTCGAACGCGCCGGGCGCGAAGCGCTGAAACAGGTTCTGCACGACATAGCTCGCATACGCGCCGATCATCAGGAATTCGCCATGCGCCATGTTGATGACGCCGATCAGCCCGTACGTGATCGCGAGGCCGAGTGCCGCGAGCAGCAGCACGCTGCCGAGCGACAGCCCCGCGAACAGCGTGCCCGCGATCTGGCTGCGGCTCTGGATCGCCTCGAGTTCGTCGATGCCGCTTTGCGCGGCCGCGCGCACGCGTTCGTCGCTTTCCGCGAACGAGCCGTCCGCTTTCTTCGCGACGAGCGGGCGCAGCAGTTCGTTCATGTCGAGGTCGTGACGCGCGGCAACCAGCCGCACCGCTTCAAGGCGCCTGGCGGGATCGGCGTCGTGCAGCGCGCTCATCGCCCATAGCGTGTCGAGGCGTTGCTTCAGCACCGGGTCGGTCTCCTTTGCGCGGGCTGCGTCGACGAGCGGCTTGAGCGACGGGTCGGGGTTTTGCAGCAGCGCGTCGATGGCCGCCGCGCGCGTGGCCTGGTCGGGCGAGGCGAGTTGCAGGCCCGAGAGCGCGCCCGACACTTTCGCGCGCAGCAGATTGTTCAGCGTGACCGGCTGCGCGTCGTTCGCGGCGACGGCCTGGCCCGTCAGCGCGTCGCGTGCGGTGTCGCTGTCCTGCAGCAGCAGGGCGCCCGCGTCGGTGGCGAGCGTGCTGTCGTCGGCGAGTGCCTTGAGCACCGCGAGCGAGGCGGCATCGTGCGTTGCGATCAGTTTGTCGATGGCCGCGGACTTCGCTTCGAAGTCGTCGCCGGCAAGCGGCGCGAGGTCGGCTTGCGTCAACGCGAATGCGGCGGACGGTGCGCCGGTGAGGCACAGCACGAGCAGCAATGCGAGCGAGGCATTGCCGATCGTACGGAATGCGACGCAACGTACGATGCGTGGCGTGAAGCGTCGTCGTGGGAAAGTCGGAAAGGAAAACGCCATGATGGCCTTTTGCACGAGGGGGATTCGATAAGCCGATAAAGCCGGCGAGGGCGGCGCGGTAGCCGCCGCGCTTTTAGACGCAAGGCGTTGCGGCACATCGGCGTGCGCCGCAACGTCACACACTCGCTTTCGCGGATACGTCACGCGTCACGCAACCCGCGAACGCCGCAAAAACGCCGGGATCGAGCTGACCACATCCGGCTTGCCTGCATTGCCGGCGATGAACGGGCTCCACGGCTGCGCGCGAACCGGTCCCTTGGTGTGCCAGACGACGTTGAACTGGCCGTCCGCGCGTACCTCGCCGATCATCACCGGCTTGTGCAGATGGTGGTTGCCGTCCATCTCGAGCGTGAAGCCCGAGGGCGCGGCGAAGGTCTGCCCGACCATCGCGACGCGCACCTTGTCGACCTCGGTGCTCTTCGCTTTCTCGACCGCCTGCTTCCACATATGAATGCCGACGAAGGTCGCTTCCATCGGATCGTTGGTCACGCGCTTCGCGCCGCCCGGCAGGTTGTTGTCCTTGACCCACGCGGCCCATTGCTTCTTGAACTTCTCGTTGGCCGGATTGCGCAGCGACATGAAGTAGTTCCACGCCGCCAGATTGCCGACGAGCGGCTTCGTATCGATGCCGCGCAACTCTTCCTCGCCGACCGAGAACGCGACGACCGGCACGTCCGAGGCCTTGAGCCCCTGGTTGCCGAGTTCCTTGTAGAACGGCACGTTCGAATCGCCGTTGACGGTCGAGATCACCGCGGTCTTGCCGCCTTGCGAGAAGGTCTTGATGTTCGCGACGATGGTCTGATAGTCGCTATGGCCGAACGGCGTATAGACCTCCTGAATATCGGCTTCCTGCACGCCTTTCGACTTGAGGAACGCGCGCAGGATCTTGTTGGTCGTGCGCGGATAGACGTAGTCGGTGCCGAGCAGGAAGAAGCGCTTCGCGCCGCCGCCTTCGGCGCTCATCAGATATTCGGTCGCGGGAATCGCCTGCTGATTCGGCGCCGCGCCCGTATAGAACACGTTGCGCGACATCTCCTCGCCTTCGTACTGCACGGGATAGAACAGCAGGCCGTTCAATTCCTCGAACACCGGCAGCACCGATTTGCGCGACACCGAGGTCCAGCAGCCAAACACGGCCGCGCACTTCTCCTGCGTCAGAAGCTGGCGCGCCTTCTCGGCGAAGAGCGGCCAGTTCGATGCCGGGTCCACCACCACGGGCTGGATCTGCCGGCCCATTACACCGCCGTTCCGGTTGATGTCCGCGATCGTCATCAGCGCGGTGTCCTTCAGCGAGGTTTCGGAGATCGCCATCGTGCCCGACAGCGAATGCAGGATGCCGACCTTGATCGGACCGCCATCGGACTGCGCGTGTGCGAACGGCACGCGGCCCGCAAGCGCGAGCGCGCCGGCCATGGAGCCATACTTCAACAGACTGCGACGTTTCATGTGCTTTCCCCTTGCCATTGATGGTCACTGTTTATAAGCGTCGGTTTCAGCCAGCGGGACCTGGACCGTACGACTAGCCGCTCGTCTACTGCAAGGCATATGCCATGTGACGCATCGGGTGCGGGGCGCGCGCGATGCTTGTGGTGGCGCGGCCGGCGGCGGCGCGGGTATCGCGCATTCGCGGGCGGATAGCGGCGCGAATCTGGTGCAGGCGCACGCGCTGTGCCTCGTTCGAGTGCGCGCCGCGCTGTAACGAAGCGTGGATAAGCGTCAGTGGCCGGGAGCGGGCGCAAGCGGCGCGTGGCGGGTGCGTGCGCAGCCGGCGTGTGTGGGGGATGTGTGTTCGGTGAGGGGCGACGATCGCATCGTGCGAGCGCGATGCGCTATTCGCAAGCAGCTATTCAAGCGAGCTGCGCGCATGGCGCCGCTGTTCGAGCGCGCGCTTCACAAGCTGCGCGACGTGATGTGAGGCGAGGTGACGGACGGGCAGAGGCGGAAGAGTAACGACAACAGCAAAGGTACAAAAAACAAACGGCGCAAGGACTGCCCGCCCTTGCGCCGTCGCAACGCGCTGGTTACCGCGTGTTCAAACTCAATAGCTCCGCCTCAATACGTGGGAACCGACGGATCGACCTGGCGCGACCACGCATCGATGCCGCCTTGCAGATTGAACACGTTCGTATGGCCGCGCGATTCGAGGAACATCGCGACCTGGGCACTGCGCGCGCCGTGATGGCAGATGCAGACGATCTGCGCGTCGTCGTCGAGTTCTTCGCTGCGCGCGGGAATCTCGCGCATCGGAATCGACACGATGCCGGCCATCGACGCCGTTTGCAGTTCCCACGGCTCGCGCACGTCGAGCAGCACGGGCGCGGGACGCGAGGGGTCGGCGAGCCATTCGGCGAGTGCCGGAGCGGTCAGGTTTTGCATCAGCGGGACATCCAGTTCAGGGGACGGCGGCATGTGCGCCGTCCGTCCGGTAAAAAAATGCAGCTAAAACCCGCTTCAGAACTTGAAGCGCGGCGGTTGCACCGCGTTGGCGAGCGGCTCGATGTAGGTTTCGAACACGTCGGCGATGCGGTACTGCTTCTCGTCGATGCGCGTGATGATTTGCGCCTTCATGACGGGGGCGGTGCCGACGAACGCGGCGAGACGGCCGCCCACCTTCAACTGTTCGAGGATTTCCTGCGGCAGCACCGGCAGGCCGCCCGACACGCAGATCACGTCGTACGGCGCCGCGCCGGCCCAGCCGCGCGCGGCGTCGCCGGTTGCGACTTCGGCGTTCAGCACGCCGTTGGCGATCAGGTTGCTCTTCGCGAGTTCGGCCAGTTCCGGCTCGATCTCGACGCTCAGCACGTGCTGCGCGCGATGCGCGAGCAGCGCCGCCATGTAACCCGAGCCCGCGCCGATTTCGAGCACGCTTTCGTGCTTCTTCACCGCCAGTTCCTGCAGCACGCGCGCCTCGACGCGCGGCGCCAGCATGTGCTGACCGGCCGGCAGCGGCACTTCGAGGTCGGCGAAAGCGAGGTCGCGGTAGGCGGCGGGGACGAAATTCTCACGTTTGACGATCGAGAGCAGATTCAGCACGTCCTGGTCGAGCACTTCCCAGGGGCGGATCTGCTGTTCGATCATGTTGAAACGCGCTTGCTCGATGTTCATGGTGGATTCGGCGGTTTTGGTTTGGCGAGCGGGCGGGGAGCCGCGGACTGTTGACCTGACTGTGCCGCGGCTTGGTTGCCGGCGGGCGCGGCTTCGCGGGAAAGCCTTCGGAGTTGCGGGCCGCGTCAGGGTAGCGGCGCGATTGTACCAAATGGCGGCAGTTCGCCGGACTTCGGCGGCTAATCGGCAGCCAATCGGCAGCCAATCGGCGAGCAGGCGGCACGCGGGCGGCCGGCAAGCGGTCAGTCGTCCGCCCGCCCGGGGCCGGCCGTGCGCGGCGCCCCCCGTGTTAATCCCTAGCGATCGGTTCTTGCGATTCGCCGCGTCATCGCGCAAAAATGTAATCGATTACATTTTTGCGCGAGCCCCTGTGTCCAGAACTTCGTCGAAGTCGTCTCCGGCCGCGCCGGCCACCGCGAGCGGGGCGGAGACGA
>NZ_JAAGPS010000040.1:0-52945 GCF_017105025.1 Paraburkholderia sp. Ac-20336
CGTGCTGCCCGCCGGCCTCGGCCAGGCGCCCGCGCGCCAGGCCGCGCTCGGCGCGGGCTTGCCGCTCGCCACCGGCTGCACGACCGTCAACAAGATGTGCGGCTCGGGCATGCGCGCGGCGATGTTCGCGCACGACATGCTCGCGGCCGGCTCGCTCGACGTGATCGTCGCGGGCGGCATGGAGAGCATGACGAATGCGCCGTACCTGCTGCCGAAGGCGCGCGGCGGCATGCGCATGGGCCACGGCCAGGTGCTCGACCATATGTTCTACGACGGCCTCGAAGACGCCTACGAAAAAGGCCGTCTGATGGGCACGTTCGCCGAGGAATGCGCGGCGTCGTTCGCTTTCACGCGCGAGGCGCAGGACGCGTTCGCGGTCGAATCGCTGAACCGCGCGAAGCGCGCGAACGAGGACGGCTCGTTCGACTGGGAAATCGCACCGGTCAAGGTGGCGAGCCGCAAGGGCGAGGTCACGATCACGCACGACGAGCAGCCGTTCAAGGCCAACCTCGAAAAGATCCCGACGCTCAAGCCCGCGTTCAGCAAGACCGGCACCGTGACGGCGGCGAATTCGTCGTCGATCTCGGACGGCGCCGCCGCGCTCGTGATGATGCGCGAATCGACGGCGAAGCGGCTCGGCGTCGCGCCGCTCGCGCGCGTGGTTGGTCATTCGACCTTCGCGCAGGAGCCCGCGAAGTTCACTACCGCGCCGGTCGGCGCGATCCATAAGCTGTTCGGCAAGAACGGCTGGCGTGCCGGCGAGGTCGATCTGTACGAGATCAACGAAGCGTTCGCGGTCGTCACGATGGCCGCGATGAAGGAACACGGCTTGCCGCACGACAAGGTCAACGTGCATGGCGGCGCATGTGCGCTCGGCCATCCGATCGGCGCCTCGGGGGCGCGCATTCTCGTCACGCTGATCGGCGCGCTCCGCCAGCGCGGCGGCAGGCGCGGCGTCGCGACGCTGTGCATCGGCGGCGGCGAGGCGACGGCGATGGGTATCGAACTCGTCTGACGCGCCGGCTTCGACACCTGATTCACGGCGCCGAAGCCGCGCCGGCAATGAATGAGAAACCAGCGAGGAATGCGATGAAAACAGTGTTGATCGTCGGTGCGTCACGCGGCATCGGCCAGGAATTCGTACGGCAGTACAGGAAGAGCGGCTGGCGCGTGCTCGCCACCGCGCGCGACGGCGCCGCGCTCGACGCGCTCAATGAACTCGGCGCCGAAACCTTCACGCTCGACGTGACCGCGCCCGAGGAAATCGCCGCGTTCGGCTGGAAGCTCGACGGCGAACGGCTCGATGCGGCGATCCTCGTGTCGGGCGTGTACGGCCCGCGCACCGAAGGTATCGAAACGATCACGGCCGAGGACTTCGATCACGTCATGCACACGAACGTGCGCGGCCCGATGCAACTGATGCCGATCGTGCTGCCGCTCGTCGAAGATGCGAACGGCGTGTTCGCGGTGATTTCGAGCCATATGGGCAGCATCGCCGATGCAACCGGCACGACCGGCTGGCTCTATCGCGCGAGCAAGGCCGCGCTGAACGACGTGCTGAAGCTCGCCTCGCTCGAAACGCGCCGCGCGACCTGCGTGTCGCTGCATCCGGGCTGGGTGCGCACCGACATGGGCGGCGCACAGGCGGCGCTCGATCCGGCGCACAGCGTCGCCGGCATGCGCGACGTGCTCGCCCAGGCCGCGGCCGCGCGCGACGCGTTCCACGGCCGCTTCTTTCAATACGACGGCACGCAGCTCGACTGGTAAGGAACTAGACCATGGTGCTCGATCAGGATCACCTGATGGTGCGCGACGCGCTGCGCACCTTCGTGCGCGAAGCAATCACGCCCTATGCGGCCGCCTGGGACCGCGAACGCACGTTCCCGCGCGACGTGCATCGCCAGCTCGCCGAACTCGGCGCGTATGGCGTGCTCGTGCCCGAAGCGTATGGCGGCGCGGGCATGGACGCCCTTGCGCTCGCCTTGATTCTCGAAGAAATCGCGGCCGGCGACGGCGGCACCTCGACCGCGATCTCGGTCAACAACTGCCCCGTGTGCAGCATCCTCTTGAGCTACGGCAACGACGCGCAGAAACGCGCCTGGCTCACGCCGCTCGCGCGCGGCGACATGCTCGGCGCGTTCTGCCTGACCGAACCGCAGGCGGGCTCCGACGCCTCGGCGCTACGCACCACCGCCACACGCGATGGCGACAGCTACGTGCTGAACGGCGTCAAGCAGTTCATCACGAGCGGCAGGAACGGCCAGGTGGCGATCGTCATGGCCGTCACCGATAAAGCCGCGGGCAAGCGCGGCATCAGCGCGTTCATCGTGCCGACCGATACGCCCGGCTACGGCGTCGCGCGCATCGAAGAAAAGCTCGGCCAGCATTCGTCGGATACCGCGCAGATCGTCTTCGAGAATTGCCGCGTGCCGGCCGCGAACCGGATCGGCGCCGAAGGCGAAGGCTACCGGATCGCGCTGTCGGGACTCGAAGGCGGGCGCATCGGCATCGCCGCGCAAAGCGTCGGCATGGCGCGCGCCGCGTTCGAGGCGGCATTGGGCTATGCGAAGGAGCGCGAGAGCTTCGGCGCGCCGCTCTTTTCGCATCAGGCGGTACAGTTCCGTCTCGCCGAGATGGCGACGCAACTCGAAGCCGCGCGTCAGCTGATCTGGCATGCGGCCTCGCTGAAGGACGCCGGCCAGCCCTGCCTGACCGAAGCCGCGATGGCGAAGCTGTTCGCCTCGGAAGCCGCCGAGCGCATCTGTTCGGCGGCCTTGCAGATTCACGGCGGCTACGGTTATCTGAGCGACTTTCCGGTCGAGCGGATTTACCGCGATGTGCGTGTATGTCAAATCTACGAAGGCACGAGCGACATCCAGAAGATCCTGATCGCTCGCGCGCTGAACTGAAATATCGATGAACAAGCCATTGCTGTCGCAGCAACGACCCGCCGACTGCCCATGCGGCGGCGCCACCCCCGAGCCACGCAGCGGCGCCGCCACGCGAGCGCCGCGCTTCGCGCAATGCTGCGGACGCTATATCGATGGCGGCGAAGCGGCGCCGCGCGCGCTCGAACTGATGCGCTCGCGCTACAGCGCCTACGTGCTCGGCGCGAACGACTATCTGCGCGCGACATGGGACGCTCGCACCTGCCCCGCCGATCTCGACGCGGACCCGGGCGCCCCCGGCGCGCCGCGCTGGCTCGGACTGCAGATCAAGTCGTTCGCCGAGAGCGACGCGCATCACGCAACCGTCGAGTTCATCGCGCGCTACAAGGTGGGCGGGCGCGCGCATCGGCTGCATGAACTGAGCCGCTTCGTGCGCGGCGACGACGGCCGCTGGCGCTACGTCGACGGCGACGTCAGCGAGTAAGCCTCATCGCATGGATATGGCCGCCAGCGCGCGCGCCGAACCTTTCTCTTCCCCTTCACCGGCTGACGCCAGGGTCGGCACACCACCGCACCCCAAGCCCTCGATCAGGGCTTTTTTTCGTGTTGGCCTCGCACCACAGCACGCAACCGACCATCGTTCGCCACTTGCCGCCATCCCGCGCCGAGGCCCGCCCGCCGTGGCTTTGCGGGCCCCGGCGCGGGTCCGGCAATTTCTGCGGCGCGGGTTCTCCTTGATTGCACAAAACAAAATTGTCATGCCAGGATGAGTCCGTTGTCTCATGACGTCACCTTGCGAGAGCGGGTCATACCGGCTCCGCGAAATGCGCAGGAAACCGTGCCGGCCGCCACGTCAACGCGAGCCGCGGCGGTTCGCAGCGCATGAAGTGACGCTCATCATCGGCGCGTGGGGTCGCGTCGGCCGTTGGGTTCATCCCGTGCGATCTCGATTGGCGTGCGTGCGCTTGGCGCACAACGTACGCGAGTGAGTCTGTTTGTCGAAAACGCTGACGAAAGCAGGCTGTCAGCAAGCGTTGTCGAGGAACGGACCGCACGGAGTTCAGGACAGGTCTTTCAGGCAGGTGCGTCAATGGTGTTGAGCAAGGTTCTGAAAAAGTGTGCGGCGGTCTGCGCCGCGACCACTTGCGCTGTCGCGATCGCACATGCCGATCCGCTCTCCTACGCGTCGACCTCCTCCAAGCTGAACGCCACGCCGCTCACCGACAACCAGGGCGGACCGCTCACGCGCGCCCGCGTGCCGCGCATCGCGCTCGACGACGACGCCTATCTGCCGACCGCGCACCTGAACGAGCAGATCATCCGCGTGCCGGTCAACGCGGATGGCTCGATCACGCTCGAAACGACGATCTACAAACCGGACGGCCCCGGCCCGTTCCCGATGATCGTGTTCAACCACGGCAAGATTCCGGGCGATCCGCACCTGCAGGAACGCAGCGACCCGCTGCCGTTCGCGCGCGAATTCGTCCGCCGCGGCTACGTGGTGGTCGCGCCGAACCGCCAGGGCTTCGGCCATTCGGACGGCGTGTACGAGCAGGACGGCTGCGACGTCGAACTCAACGGTCTCGGCCAGGCGAGCG
The DNA here is from genome assembly GCF_017105025.1 of Paraburkholderia sp. Ac-20336. Classification (NCBI taxonomy): domain Bacteria; kingdom Pseudomonadati; phylum Pseudomonadota; class Betaproteobacteria; order Burkholderiales; family Burkholderiaceae; genus Paraburkholderia; species Paraburkholderia sp. Ac-20336. The sequence goes on from NZ_JAAGPS010000040.1 coordinate 4,487, forward strand.
ACGTGGCCGCCACGATCGACTACATGGCAAAGCAATCGTATGTCGACGCGGCGCATATCGCGGTAGCCGGCACCTCGCACGGCGGTCTCGCGACGATCGCCTACGGCACCGAAGCCGCGCCGGGCGTGCGCGCGCTGATCAATTTCTCGGGCGGCCTGCGCCAGGACGCCTGCACCGACTGGCAGGGCAATCTGACACGCGCGTTCGGCGCGTATGGCGAAAAGAGCAAAGTACCGTCGCTGTGGCTGTACGGCGACAACGACTCGGTCTGGAACGCGCCGCTCGTCGCCGGCATGTATGCCGCCTATGGCGCGCACGGTGCGAGCGCGAAGATGGTCGATTTCGGCAACTACAAGAACGACGCGCATCGGCTGGTCGGCGATCGCGACGGCGTGCACGTGTGGTGGCCGGCCGTCGAGTCGTTCCTCGCGCGCGCCGGCATGCCGACGGCCGTGCAGTATCGCGTGGCCGATCCGTCCGCGCCGAAGGCCACCGGCTTTGCCGCGCTCGACGCGGTCGATGCGGTGCCGTATCTCGACGCGGCGGGCCGCGACGGCTATCGCAACTTCCTGCATCAGTATCCGAGCCGCGCGTTTGCGGTGTCGGATTCGGGCGCGTGGTCGTGGGCCGAGGGCGGCGACAATCCGATGTCGGTGGCGATCAACAATTGCCAGAAGCAGAGCGCCGATCCCTGCCGCCTGTATGCGGTCGACAACGCCGTCGTGTGGAACAACCAGGCTTCGCAGACGGCGGATGCGAACGGTTCTGCGCCGACGGCCGATGCCGATGGCCGGCACGCCATTGCGAGCCGCGAGTGACGCGCGCGCAGCGCTGGCCTTTCTAGCTGTTACGCATAAGTCGAGGCGAGGAATTTCACCTTCTATCTGCTGCGCATAAGTTAGGACAAGGAACTTCGCTGTTTGCGCGCTCGCTTCGCACGGGTCACTGGAGCGTCATCGGGCAAATCGATAGTGGGCCGCATGCCGCTATTGCTTCCGACCGCCCATGAACAATCCGATCCAGCCCACCTCCCGCAGGGATGCCGCAGTCTCGCAACTGCAAGGCGCCACCCCGCAGAACGCCTCCGCCGCGTCCACCTCCCGACCGGCCGCACCGCCCACGCCTGAGCGGAGCGGCGGCTTGCTCGAAGGACTGAAGCCACGCCTGCACGTGACGCACAAGGCCGCCGACGTCACCCTCGGATCGCTCTTCAGGTTCAGCACAAAGGGCAAACCGGTCCTGCCGTCGCATACCGTCGATGCCAGCAAGGCGGTGAAGATGCCGCCGGTCGTCGCCGGCGATGAGAGCCAGGCCGCCGAGTTTGCCTTTCCCGATCGGCGCTCGGCAGCGCCCAAACCCGAGAGCTCCATGCAGAAAGCGCTGGAGAGTTTCCATGCACGTCGAGGCGGGAACCCGCGCGTCATGAACACAGCCCCCGCGCATCTCGGGGCCAGCGAGGATCTCGAAACCGGCCGGATGCCCGTGCGCTTTTTTCCCCGTGCGAAGCCAGACCAACTCGAAGGGCTGACGGACCAGATCGATGAGGCGCTGTTGAAATTGCCCAACTCGCAATTTCACGAGGTGCGGACGATGCAGCGCGCGTTGGTGTTGAGCGCGCTGGAAACGGCTTCGGGTGGAGACCTTGAGATCGCGCAACAGGTGTTCGGCCGCATGCAGGCGGGACTGAGTTTCGACACTGGCGCAGCGGTCCAGCCGCGCCAGCCCGCAACGGCACCATCAGCGGCACCAGCGCCCGCGCCCACCACCACCCTTGACGCCTCGATGCTGGCGGTCTTCGACGATTTCGCCCGTAGCACGCCGCGCGCCGACATCGCCGACATTCACCTCGCGTCGCGCGACAACGACGGCGCGCCTTCGACACCCGCGACTCAGACACACGACCTCGATACACGCAACCTCGAAGCACGCGCCTGGCGCGCCGCCCAGGAACTGTCCATGACGGCGGGCGGTTTCGAGAGCCTGCGCGAAATCGCGGGACAGCATTGGCCCAGCGATGGCGAAGCGCGCTTCGCGCCGCGCGCCTGGCTTCAGGCCGCCGAGCTGCTCGCGCGGACGAACGGACACACGCCGCTCGACGCCGATCCGCCTAGCATCGAGCGAAGCGCGCAGCGCATTCTGAATAGCCCGGCACCCGCGCGCAACGACACCACGGCCCACACCCAACGGCATCTTGCCTCGATCGCGCTCGCGGCCACGAAGCTGATGCGCGTGAACGATCTGGAGCAGATGAGCACGCGCGAAGCGGGCGCGCTGCTTGCCGCCCGTCAGGGCTTTTTTGCCGACGGCGCCGGCACACCGCTCGCCGCGAGCAAGAACCGCCTCGAACGCTTCCTTAATCAAACGGTGCCGCGGGCGACGTCGACTCGCCCCGAACAGGACGGCCAACACGGCGACGGCGCGATGCCGGTGGCCCGGCAGCGCGGCCTCAATCGCCAATGGTACAAATCGATTGGACGGCCGTTCGGCTTCAACAAAAGCCCGCTCGTGGCGATGCAGGGCGGCATCGAAGGCACGGGCCTCGGCTCGTGGGACAAAGACGAACAGGCACTCGACAAGGCCACCGGCAAGATGATCGACGAACTGAACCGGGCGCTGTCGACGGGTGAAAACGCGGCGTCCGGCGCCCCGGCGAGCGAGCCGGGTGTCAAGGGCGACGGTACGGTCTCCGACCTCGTGAGCCGCACGCTGCTTCAGGTGCTCGCCGGTCGCCCCGAAGGCAGCGATGCAAGAAAGTTCGAAGCCCCTCTCGACGACAGCGTGATCGACGAAATCGCCGAACGTCTGCGCACGCATCTCGATACGCCCGGCGGCGCGCCGGCCTCGGGGTTCCGCGCCGGCCGCAAAGCGAAAGCGTTCGCGGCGTTCCGCGCGCGGCTCGCCACGCCGGAGAACGGCGGCAACGCCGACGACGCACGCAAGGCGATCCGCAAGCAGTTGCCCGGCGGAGCAGGCGTCATCGACGCGAAGCTGCTTCGCAAGTGGCACAAGTCCTACGCCAAAGGCACCGGCACCGCGAATAGCGATGCGCTGGACCATGCGCTCGACGTCATCGACCGGGTTGCGCTCGGCAAGGCAATCAAGCCCGCCGGCGATACGAACGAGGATTACCGTGCCGTGGGCGCGCGCATCATCGCCAACCTCGAAGGCGGCGGCAAGGCCATCGTGACCGAAGGCGGCATAGTCGGTCTGAGCACGCGAGGCGTGAGCGCAGCAGCGGCCTCGCTCCCGCTGGTCGCGCCGCGCCTGAACCTGCAAAGCTCGCGCGGGCGTCAGGCCGTACTCGAATACAGCCGCTCGACGCCCGCGTACAAGATCAGCTTCGGCACGCAGAAGCGCGCGCGGGCGAGCGCGGGCGCCGGCCTGCAGATCGGCCACGATTTCGGCATGGCGCGCCTCGCGGGCAACCTCGAAGCCGCGCACGAGTGGGACGACACCGAGCAATGCACGGTCGATCTGAGCATGGCCCGCCGTCTTCGCAGCGATAAGGATGCCTATGACGACGAACGCAGTAAGGAGCAACTCACACATATCAACAACTATTTATTCGATAACGCTGGACGCGGCCGCAGCGGTGACGAACTTTGGGGCAATCTGGCGAAGCAGTTTCTGAACAACGACGATTTCTCCGTCGCCTGGAACAATCAGAAAGGCGCGGTGCGCCACCACGGCGAATCGTTGACGTTCCGGCCCGGGCTCAAGATCGGCACGGGCACGGTGTCGGCGCGCACCAACGGGATCGTCGGCGTTTCGCACGACCGCGTCTACAAGGCCACGCTCGACGTGCAGGACCAGGCCGGTCACACGCAGATCGAATCGCACCGCTTCGGGCGCGGCAATCGCGTGACGTTCCAGGCGGGTGCGAACTTCAGCGTCAGCGACAAGGTCGAGAAGACCGGCGCCAGCGGCGCCGACCCCACCGACATCGCGAGCGTCTCGGTGTTCGCGCCGAACGCGGTGTCGCTCGAAATACCGATCTACGACGGTTTTCACCAGGCGAAGGCCACGCTCGTGCGCGAGGGCGGCAGGCTCCAGGCGCGCACCTCGCTCGCCGACACCGAGTTTTCGAGTCTCAACGACTACAAGAAAGCCTTGCGCGAAGACCCGGCGTGGCAACTCACGTTCGGCGTCGCGCCGGGCGAGCCGATGCCCGAGGGCGGCAACCTGACGGCGGCGATGGAGCGAGGGCGGCGGCGCATCGAGAAGTATCTGTCGGATCTCTCGGCCAACGAGGTGCAGAATCTCCGCTTTGTCGCGCGGCGGCGTCTGCGCAGTCACGCGGCGATCGGCGCCGATGCGCTCGACGACCAGATCGCGATGCTGAAGGCGCGCAATCGCGAGGACGAGCGCGGCAAGATCGACGTCCTGACGCAACGGCGCGATGCGCTTCTTCGCCGCGACAACGCCTGGCTGCCGACCGAGCTGATGGCCGTGCAGGCCAACGATCGTCAGGTGGCCGTGGGCCTGCGCATGGGCTTGCAGATGACGGCGACGAAGGGCTCGCGCGGCGAACGGGAAGTCGAATCGCTCAAACTCACGCCCAAGGACACCGACAGGCTCGACGGCGTGTGGCCGAGGCAGGCGTAAGCGTCGCCGCCTGCGTGCCCGATGCGGCCGGTTCCGGCACGGCCGTCCTGTCGGCGATTCATGTGGCACAGCCGAGCGGCCAGCCCCCAAAAAACCCGCTCGCCGCCGATTCCCGCTCATTCCCGCCAATTCCCGCCGGTCATGGCCCATTACTTTGACGTCGTCATCTGCGGCGATCGGCGGGCTTCGACCCCAAAGTGATTCCAGTTGTGCCGAACGACGCCAAACCCCGGCGCCATAAGGAAAACCGCGCCTCAAGTCGCTGATGCGCGCGATTAAAGAAACCGCTAATCTCGACCCCGTGCGCGCGCCGAGGCCTGCGTGCCGTGGTGCGAACAGTCCCATCGGCACGTCGAAAAAGCCCTGAAAAAGGGCTCAAAACAAAGGCGCCCAAACACCCTCGCGCGCTAGCGGCAAAAAAGCATCCTGGAGTACCTTTTTGGACAATTCAGCAGTACCTTCCGTCGCCCCGCCAGGGACGTCCTCGAACGCCCCTGACGACTGGGTCGCCCGCAGCCTGCGCGCGGTATGGCATCCGTGCACGCAGATGAAGCACCACGAACGTCTGCCGCTCGTGCCTGTCGCGCGGGGTCAGGGCGCGTGGCTCTACGACCGCGCCGGCCATCGCTATCTCGACGCGATCAGTTCGTGGTGGGTCAATCTGTTCGGTCACGCGAACCCGCGCATCAACGCGGCGCTGAAAGACCAGCTCGATACGCTCGAACACGCGATGCTCGCCGGCTGCACGCACGAGCCCGCCGTCGAACTCGCCGAACGTCTCGGCGCGCTGACCGGCAACACGCTCGGCCACGCGTTCTTCGCCTCGGATGGCGCGTCGGCGGTCGAGATCGCGCTGAAGATGAGCTTCCACAGCTGGCGCAACCGGGGCTTTGCCGACAAGCAGGAATTCGTCTGCATCGCCAACAGTTACCACGGCGAGACGATCGGCGCGCTCGGCGTGACCGACGTCGCGCTGTTCAAGGACGCCTACGATCCGCTGATCCGTCACGCGCATGTCGTCGCCTCGCCCGATGCGCGGCTCGCTCAGTCGGGAGAGACCGCCGCCGACGTCGCGCGCCGCGCGCTCGACAACGTGCGCACGCTGTTCGACGCACGCGCAAACCGCATCGCCGCGCTGATCGTCGAGCCGCTCGTGCAATGCGCGGCCGGCATGGCGATGCACGACGCGTCGTATATCGCGGGCTTGCGCGCGCTGTGCGACGAATACGGCGTGCATCTGATCGCCGACGAAATCGCGGTCGGCTGCGGACGCACCGGCACCTTCTTCGCCTGCGAACAGGCGCACGTGTGGCCGGACTTCCTGTGCCTGTCGAAAGGCATCAGCGGCGGTTATCTGCCGCTGTCGATCGTGCTGTCGCGCGACGAGATCTTCGCGGCCTTCTACCACGACGACACCGCGCGCGGCTTCCTGCACTCGCACTCGTACACCGGCAATCCGCTCGCGTGCCGCGCGGCGCTCGCGACGCTCGACCTGTTCGCGAGCGACGACGTGCTCGCCGCGAACGCACGCAAGTCGGCCACGCTGAAAGCCGCGCTCGCGCCGCTCGCCGGGCATGCGCAGGTGCGCAATCTGCGCCAGTGCGGCACGCTCTTCGCATTCGATGCGGTGATCGACGATGCTCAGCAGGCCCGAACGTTTTCGCGCCGCTTCTTCGACAACGCGTTGCAGCGCGAGCTATTGCTGCGCCCGATCGGCACCACCGTGTACCTGATGCCGCCGTACATCCTCGACGACGAAGAACTCGCGCTGCTTGCCGCCCGCACGCGCGAGACCTTCGACGCCACGCTCGCAGAGGTCCGCTGATGCATCTGCTCGACACGCTCGCCGCAGGGCTCGCAGACATCGACGCGCGCGGATTGCGCCGTCGCCGCCGCACCGCCGATACGCCCTGCGCCGCGCACATGACGGTCGACGGCCGCGAGATCATCGGCTTCGCGAGCAACGACTACCTCGGCCTCGCCGCGCATCCGCAACTGATCGAGGCCATCGCCGAAGGCGCGCGCCGGTACGGCGCGGGCAGCGGCGGCTCGCATCTGCTCGGCGGCCACTCGCGCGCGCATGCGCAACTCGAAGACGATCTCGCGGAATTCGCGGGCGGCTTCGTCGACGACCCGCGCGCGCTGTATTTCAGCACCGGTTATATGGCGAACCTCGCGACGGTGACCGCGCTCGCGGGCCGCGGCACGACGCTGTTCTCCGATGCGCTCAATCACGCCTCGCTGATCGACGGCGCGCGGCTGTCGCGCGCCGATGTGCAGGTCTATCCGCACGGCGACATGGACGCCTTAAGCGCACTGCTCGAAGCCTCGGCGTCGGACGTCAAGGTGATCGTCTCCGACACCGTGTTCAGCATGGACGGCGACATCGCCCCGCTGCCGCGTCTGCTCGAACTCGCGGAACGGCACGGCGCCTGGCTCATCGTCGACGATGCGCACGGCTTCGGCGTGCTCGGTCCGCAAGGCCGTGGCGCGGTTGCGCAGGCCGCGCTGCGCTCGCCGCATCTGATTTCGATCGGCACGCTCGGCAAGGCGGCCGGCGTCTCGGGCGCGTTCGTCGTCGCGCATGCGACCGTGATCGAATGGCTCGTGCAGCGCGCGCGTCCGTATATCTTCACGACCGCGTCGGTGCCGGCGGCCGCGCATGCGGTGTCGGCGAGCCTGCGTATCATCGGCGGCGAGGAAGGCGAGGCGAGGCGCGCACATCTTCGGCAGCTGATCGAGCGCACGCGCGCGATGCTGAAGGCGACGCCGTGGCTGCCCGTCGATTCGCACACCGCCGTGCAGCCGCTCATCATCGGCGCGAACGATGCGACGCTCGACCTCGCCGCCGCGCTCGATCGCGCCGGTTTGTGGGTGCCCGCGATCCGGCCGCCGACCGTGCCCGCCGGCACGTCGCGTCTGCGTATTTCGCTCTCGGCCGCGCATTCGCATGCGGACCTCGACCGGCTCGCAGCGGGCCTGCAACAACTCGAAGGGCACGGCGCATGAGTCATAAGAATTCCACCGGCGAGGCGCTGTCGCTGTTCGTCACCGGCACCGATACGGAAATCGGCAAGACGTTCGTGTCGTCGGCGCTATTGCGCGGCTTCGTGCGCGAGGGTCTGCAAGCGGCCGCGATGAAGCCGGTCGCCGCCGGCGCGTTCGACGTGGACGGCGTGCTGCACAACGAAGACGCGGATCAACTCGATGCCGCGTCGAGCGTGCTGCTGCCGCCCGCGCTGCGCACGCCGTATCTGCTGAAGGAACCGGCTGCGCCGCATATCGCGGCCGCGCTCGAAAACGTGACGTTCGATCTCGACCATATCGTCGCCTGCCATCGGGAAACGCTGACGCGCGCGGACATCGTCGTGGTCGAAGGCGTCGGCGGCTTTCGCGTGCCGCTGACCGCGACGCAGGACACCGCCGATCTCGCGGTCGCGCTGAAGCTGCCGGTCGTGCTCGTGGTCGGCATGCGGCTCGGCTGCATCAGCCACGCGCTGCTGACCGCCGAAGCGATCGCCGCGCGCGGCCTCACGCTCGCGGGCTGGGTCGCGAATCGCATCGATCCGGACATGACGTTCCCCGACGAAAACATCGCGTCGATTCGCGCGCATCTTTCGCGCGCCTACGGCGCGCCACTGCTCGGCAGCGTGCCGCATCTCGATCCGCTTTCGCCCGAGCTTGCGTCACGGCAACTCGACCTTCAACCGCTTCTGCACACGCTGCGCCGATTGCGCGCGGCCTAGCCGCTGCCTCGCAGCGCTGAACCCTATTTCATCCGTACACGAGGATCGATCACATGACACAACTGAACATCGCGGCGGGTACCGCCGACACGAGCGCCGACAGCAATCCGAACCCCGCCGCTGCTGAAGCGAAGCCGCTCGCGCGCTGGCGCGTCGCCGATATCGTCGCGCTGTACGAACTGCCGTTCAACGACCTGCTGTTCCGCGCGCAGCAAACGCACCGCGAGCATTTCGACGCGAACGCCGTGCAACTGTCGACGCTGCTGTCGATCAAGACCGGCGGCTGCGAGGAAGATTGCGCGTACTGTCCGCAGTCGGTGCATCACGACACGGGCCTCGCCGCCGACAAGCTGATGGCCGTCGACGACGTGCTCGCCGCCGCCCAGGTTGCCAAACAGAACGGCGCGACGCGCTTCTGCATGGGCGCCGCGTGGCGCAATCCGAAAGACCGTCACCTCGAACCGATCAAGGACATGATTCGCGGCGTGAAGGCGATGGGCCTCGAAACCTGCGTGACGCTCGGCATGCTCGAAACGCACCAGGCCCAAGCGCTGCGCGACGCGGGCCTCGACTACTACAACCACAACCTCGATACGTCGCCCGAGTTCTACGGCCAGATCATTTCGACGCGCACCTATCAGGACCGTCTCGACACGCTCGAACGCGTGCGCGACGCGGGCATCAACGTGTGCTGCGGCGGCATCGTCGGCATGGGCGAATCGCGCCGCGAGCGCGCGGGGCTGATCGCGCAGCTCGCCAACATGGAGCCGTATCCGGAATCGGTGCCGATCAACAATCTCGTGCAGGTGCAAGGCACGCCGCTCACCGGCACCGAGGCGATCGATCCGTTCGAGTTCGTGCGCACGATCGCGATCGCGCGCATCACGATGCCGCGCGCGATGGTGCGTCTGTCGGCAGGCCGCGAGCAGATGGACGAAGCCTTGCAGGCGATGTGCTTCCTCGCCGGCGCGAATTCGATTTTCTACGGCGACCAGTTGCTGACGACGAGCAACCCGCAAGCCGAAGCCGATCGCAAGCTGCTCGCGCGTCTCGGCATTCGCGCCGAGGCCGCGCAGCAGATGCCGGTCGAACAGAGCGGTTGCGAGCATGGCTGTGCGCAGGGTCATGAGGAGCATGCGGCGCCGAACTGAGCCGCTGAATCGTTGCGCCTCGCAGCGCCTTTGTACCGCCTGGCCGCATACGCCGGGCGTGCGTGCATGAAACAAGGCTGCTTCGTTTCGCGAGGCAGCCTTTTTCTTTTGACGCGAAACCCGGTGCTGACGTCCAGCGCACGATGATCCGATCGAACCTGCCGCCATCGGCACGATGAAAAACCGTGGCCGCCCATGCGCGGCGCGCAGCGCTCACACGAACGCGTGCTGCGCGGCCTCGAACGTCTCTTCGCGAAAGCGCACCGGCGCCGCGCAATGCACGAGCGTATCGACGAAGTACTTCGCGCGCGGCCACGGCCCGAAGCCGGCCGCCGTGTTGATATGCCCCGCATCGCCGAGATTGACGAACGCACTGCCTAAACGCTGCGCGAGATCGCGCGCATCGGCGAGCGGCATCCACGGATCGGTTTCGCTGCCGATCAGAATAGACGGCACGCCGATACGCCGCGCCTCGAACGGTCCCGCGAACGCGAATTTGCGCGGACTCGCGGGCGCGACGAACAGCACGCCGGCCACCTCGTTCGCGAGCGCGCTCTGCTGCAACGCCTGCGCGGTCGCGAGGCAGCCGAAGCTATGCGCGGCCAGCACGAACGGCCCGCGTTCGCGCGCGAGCAGATCGCGCAACGACTTCGCCCATCGCGCGATATCGGGCGCATCCCAGTTGGCCTGCTCGACGCGCAGCGAGCGCGCGAACTGCCGCTCCAGCCACGTCTGCCAATGCGCGCCTTCGCTGCCATGCAGACCGGGCACGGTGACGAGCCGTGGCGGCCATGTCGATCGGGTGCATGAAAACATGGAGATGCCTCGCTGCGGGAATCCGGGCAATCATTGTCATGCCGCGCGGCGCGCGGGCGAACCAAGTTTTTGTGCTTTGGTTATCGGGGTAAGGGGGAACATGGGGAAATGGGGGAATGGCAAAATCCGGCGAAACCCCGCCACGCCATGCGCCAACGAGGGCAAACCTGTGCGAACGCGCGCAATCCGCGTCGAAAAAGTAGAATGAGGCCTATCCATCACGGGAGGAGACCCGATGCCGCACGCGTCGTCCCATGCGCTTCAACCGCCGCCGTCCTTGCCGCCATGCCGGCTTGCCGTGGCGGCGGTCCGCCCCGCTCCCGCGGGCCTCGGCCCGGATACCTCCGCAGCCCCCACCACGAACGCGTTCCGGACCGTATGAAAATCCTCTTCTACATGCCGCATGCCGATGCCGCCGCCTGGCTGCGCGATCTCGCGCGTGCGCTGCCCGCCGCCGAATTGCGCGAGTGGCAGCCGGGCGATACGGAGCCGGCCGACTTCGCGATCGTGTGGCGCCCGCCGCGCGAGATGCTGGCCGGGCGCGATACGCTGCGCGCGATCTTCAATCTCGGCGCGGGCGTCGATGCGATCCTCGCGCTCGAACGCGAGCATCCAGGCACCCTGCCGCGCAACGCATCGCTGATCCGCCTCGAAGACACCGGCATGGCCGCGCAGATGGCCGAATACGTGACGCACGCGGTGCTGCGCTATCAGCGCCGCTTCGACGAATATCAGGTGCTGCAAAACGAGCGGCGCTGGCAGGTACTCGCGCCGCATCCGCTTGAGAGCTTCACGGTCGGCATACTCGGACTCGGCGTGCTCGGCACGCACGTCGCGCGAACCCTCGCGTCATTCGGCCTGCCGGTGCGCGGCTATAGCCGCAGCGCGAAGCAGATCGACGGCATCGCGACATTCGCGGGCGATACGCAGTTCGACGCCTTCCTCGATGGCGTGAAGGTGCTCGTGAATCTGCTGCCGCACACGCCCGACACCGAGAGCGTGCTGAACGCGCGCAACTTCGCGAAACTCGCGCACGGCGCGTATCTGGTCAACATCGCGCGCGGCGCGCATCTGGTCGAGGCGGATCTGCTCGACGCGCTCGCGAGCGGCCAGCTTGCCGCCGCCACGCTCGACGTGTTCCGCGAAGAACCGCTGCCCGCCGCTCATCCGTTCTGGCGCGAGCCGCGCATCACGATCACGCCGCATATCTCGGCGCTGACGTTGCGCGAGGAAGGCATCGCGCAAATCGCGCTCAAGATCGATGCGTTGATGCGCGGCGAGCCGGTCAGTGGCGTGGTGAATCTGGCACGCGGGTACTGAGGCCGGGCGCGCGAGACGAGACAAAGCGAGGCGAGGCAAGACAAAGCGCATCGGCCTGAACGACAGCAACGCCGCAAGCAACGGCGGCCCCCATCTCAGATGGGACCTAGATGGGATCGCAATAAACGCAAGGGATCGGAGACAGATCATGGCCTTACCCAAGCAGGTGAAAATCGTCGAAGTCGGTCCGCGCGACGGGCTGCAGAACGAAAAGGAATTCGTGCCCACCGCGACGAAGATCGAACTGATCGACCGTCTCTCGGCGGCCGGGTTCGTCAACGTCGAGGCGGCGTCGTTCGTGTCGCCGAAATGGGTGCCGCAGATGGCCGACGGCGCCGACGTGATGGCCGGCATCGAGCGCCGTCCCGGTACGATCTACTCGGTGCTGACACCGAATCTGCGCGGCTTCGAAGGCGCCGTCGCCGCGCGTGCCGACGAGATCGTGATCTTCGGCGCGGCAAGCGAAGCGTTTTCGCAGAAGAACATCAATTGCAGCATCGCCGAAAGCATCGAGCGCTTCGTGCCGGTCGCCCAGGCCGCGAAGGAGCACGGCCTGCGCATTCGCGGCAGCGTGTCGTGCGCGCTCGGCTGCCCGTATCAGGGCGACGTGCCGGTGGCTTCCGTCGTCGACGTGGTGCAGCGCTTCGCGGCGCTCGGCTGCGACGAGATCGATATCGCCGACACGATCGGCGTCGGCACCGCGGAGCGCACGCGCGAAGTGTTCCAGGCAGTCACCGAGGCGTTTCCGCGCGAGCATCTGTCGGGGCACTTCCACGATACCTATGGCCAGGCGCTCGCCAACATCTACGCGGCGCTCCTCGAAGGCATCGAGATTTTCCATGCGTCGGTCGCGGGACTCGGCGGCTGTCCGTATGCGAAGGGCGCGACCGGCAACGTCGCGACCGAAGACGTGCTGTATCTGATGAACGGCCTCGGCATCGAAACCGGCATCGATCTCGCGCAAGTGGTCGCCATCGGCGATTTCATTTCGAACGCGATCGGCCGGCCCAACGTGTCGCGCGCCGGCAAGGCGCTGCTCGCGAAGGCGCGCAGCGAAGCGAATACCTGCGCGTAACGAACGAATAATCGCGCGCCTCACCCGTATCGTCACATCTCAATCAGGATCACCCACGATGAGCGACCTCGCCCCCTTCGACTCCGACGATCTCGCCGCGCTGCCCGACTCGGCGCGCCGCGTCGCGCTGCTGCTGCGCGAACGCGGTCACGCGGGCCGGATCGTGATGTTGCCGGAAACCGGCAAGACTTCTGCCGAAGCCGCCGCCGGACTCGGCTGCGCGGTCGCGCAGATCGCCAAGTCGATCCTGTTTCGCCGCCGCGAGGACGACGCGCCCGTGCTCGTGATCGCGAGCGGCGCGAATCGCGTCGACGAACGGAAGGTGGCCGCGCAAGTCGGCGAAATCGGCCGCGCGGATGCAAAGTTCGTCCGCGAAAAAACCGGCTATGCGATTGGCGGCGTCTGTCCGGTCGGCCATGCCACGGAGCCGGTCACGCTGATCGACGCCGATCTGCTCGCGCTCGACAGCCTGTGGGCCGCCGCCGGCCATCCGCACGCGGTGTTCAACCTGACCGCGCAGCAGCTGGTCGCGCTGACGGGCGCGCCGGTCGTCGACGTCGCGCTGCGCGAAACGGCCTGAACACCGCGATGACGACAACGAGCGGCAGCGGCTACGAGCACCTGAACGATGACGACGACGGCTCGGTGCCGTCGCCGTGCATCAGCGTGTGCAGGATGGATGCGGCGACGGGCTGGTGCGAAGGCTGCCTGCGCACGATCGACGAAATCGCCGGCTGGTTGATCTTCGACGACGACGCGAAACGCGCGGTGTGGGACGCGATCGAAGCGCGTCACGCGGAGTTCATGGCGAAGCACACGAAGGAGCGGCCATGAACGCGCCGCGTGTCGTCACGCTGGGCGAGACGTTCAGCTCGACGGTCTCGTTCCCGGCGGATTCGATCAAGTCGTTTTCGCGGCTCGTCAACGATCTGAACCCGCTGCATCTCGACGAAGCGTATGCGGCGCAAAGCCGCTTCGGCGGGCTGATCGCCTCGGGCACGCAGCCCACCGCGTATTTCATGGCGCTGCTCGCGACGCATTTCTCGACCTACGCGCAGCCGCTCGGCCTCGAGTTCGACATCAAGCTGAAAAAAGCGGTGCATGTGCACGACACGCTGACGCTCACCTGGCGCGTGCGCGACGCTCACTGGAAGCCGAGCCTGAACGGCGATCTGACCTGTCTCGAAGGCTCGGCCGTCAATCAGCATGGCGAACTGATGCTGACCGGCACGTCGACGATTCTGGTCATGCCTAAACTCACCGAGTCCGCCGAACAGGTGGATGCCGGGCCCGCGCCATCATGATCGCGCTGCCCGCCTCGATGCGCGTGTTCGAGCGCGGCTGGCTGTCGTCGAACAACGTGCTGCTCGTCGACGACGCCTGCACCGCGCTCGTCGACACCGGCTATGCGACGCACGCGCCGCAAACCGTCGCGCTGGTACGCTCGGCCCTGAAAACACGGCCGCTCGACCTGATCGTCAACACCCATCTGCATTCGGACCACTGCGGCGGCAACGCGCTATTGCAGGCGACATGGCCGTGCCGCACGCTGATTCCAGCATCGGAAGCGAGCGCGGTGCGCGAATGGAACGAAGCCCGCTTGAGCTTTCGCGCCACCGGTCAGACCTGCGAGCGCTTCGGCTTCACCGGAACGATCGCGCCCGGCGCACAGTTGCGGCTCGGCGCGCTCGACTGGCAGGTGCTCGGCGCGCCCGGTCACGATCCGCATTCGCTGATGCTGTATTGCGCCGACGAACGCATCCTGATCAGTGCCGACGCGCTCTGGGAAAACGGCTTCGGCGTGATCTTTCCCGAACTAGAAGGCGAGAGCGGCTTCGCCGAACAGCAGGCGGTGCTCGATACGATCTCGACGCTCGACGTGCGCGTCGTGATTCCGGGCCATGGCGCGCCGTTCACGCATGTCGAACAGGCGCTGGAGCGCGCGTTTTCGCGCATCGCGTGGCTGCGCGCCGATCCCGCGCGCAATGCACGCAATGCGCTGAAGGTGCTGATCGTGTTCAAGCTGCTCGAAGTGCGCGAGATGAGCTTCGACGCGCTGCTGCGCATGACCGGCGAGGCGGCCGCGATGCGCGCCGCCGCGTCGCTGCTGAAGCCGAGCAGTGAATGGCCCGCGTTGCTGCGAGGCATGATCGAGGAACTGGCGACCCACCAGGGGCCGCTCGCGGTGGATGGCGCGCGCATCGTCGCGCGGCGTTAAGGCGTTAAGGCACTCAGGCGAACCGGCCGCCCAAACCGTCCCCACAAAAAGAAAGCCGCTCGACGAAGCGAGCGGCGGAACTTCTGTTGGACGTGATCAGCGTCGGTACGAATAATACGCGTGCTGTTTTTTGCAACGCATCGGTGATTTCCCTACAGAAATTTGACGGCGTGTTTCAAAAGCGCATACACGGCCGGTTGCAAAGCGGCGGCAGGCGCCTGAGTCCGTGCGATTGGCCCGCTCATATGAACAATGACAGGCGCGTGTTACTCCGGAATCCGTAGCATTTTCGTTTGCGGCGTGGCATTCATCAAACCGTCAAACCAGCGCATCGTCACGTCGAAGACCAACGCTTGCGCGGCACGATCCGCCAGCCGAGATTGACGCCGGCCGCCGCGATCAGAATCAGCGCCGCGCCGAGCACCTGAATCCACGCGAGCGTTTGCCCGAACGCCAGCCGATCGACAATGATCGCCACCACCGGATAGATGAACGACAGCGCCCCCGTCATCGACGTCGGCAGCTTCTGGATCGCGCCGTACAGCAGCACGTACATGAGCCCCGTGTGCACGACGCCGAGCACAACCAGTTCGAGCCACTGCGCGCCGCTTGCCGGCAGCGCATCGAAGCGCACGAACGGCGCAAGCAGCAGCACGCCGAGCGCCACCTGGAGCAGCGCGATCAGATGCGGCGGCGTGCCCTTCAAGCGCTTCGTGATGATCGACGACACCGCGTACATCGCCGCCGCGCCGACCGCATACGCAACGCCGACCAGATACTGCCCCGGCACCGCGAGCACGGCCGGCTCGACCTTCACGACGAACACGAGGCCGACGAAGGCGACCGCGAGCCACGCCATCGTCGAGGCGCTGATGCGTTCGCGAAACACGAGCGCGCCGAGTGCGACCAGCATGAACGGCTGCGTGTTGTAGACGGCCGTCGCCATCGAAATCGACGCGCGCGAATACGCGGCGAACAGCAGCACCCAGTTGATGACGATCGCAACTCCGCCGAAGAGCGCGAGGCCGAGCATCTTCCACGAGAACAGCTCGCGCCGGAAAAGACCGAGCCCCGCGCAAACGAGCGCGAGCGTCGCGCCGCCGAAGAGGCAGCGAAAAAACACCACGTTGAAAGGACTTTGCTGCGACGACACCACGAGCCAGCCGATGGTGCCCGACATCAGCATTGCCATGCTCATCTCCGCCGCGCCGCGGCGGATCTCGCTGGAACGCTTGTCTGAAGCCATGATTCGATCCCGGTCGATACCTGCATGCGGGCAGTGTAATCAATCCGCCGGCACCAATACATGGCTAAACTTAAGCGTCGCGGCGATTTCACCGATTAAACGAAGGTCATCATGAGCAAACACCTTGCTTCGGCAGCCCCCGTCGCGCTCGACGCAACCGACCACCTGCTGCTGGCCGCGCTCGCGCAGGACGCGCGCCAGCCGGTCAGCGAACTCGCGCGCCAGGTCGGCCTATCGGCGCCCAGCACGGCCGAACGCGTGCGGCGGCTCGAAGCGCAGGGCGTGATCGGGCGCTTCACGGTGCAGATCGATCCGCGCGCGCTCGGCTACACGCTGCAGGCGATCGTGCGCGTGAAGCCGCTACCCGGTCAGCTGCATCTGGTGGAAGACGTGATCCGGCGCATTCCGGAATTCGTCGAATGCGACAAGGTGACCGGCGACGATTGCTTCATCTGCCGCCTTTATCTGCATTCGATCGAACAGCTCGACGAGATTCTCTCGAAGGTCACCGAGCGCGCGGAGACGAGCACGGCGATCGTCAAATCGACGCCGGTCGCGCGCCGCCTGCCGCCGCTCGATTGAGCGGCGTGGGCCCAAGCCTGAACGAAGCACCCTACTGCTCGACCGCCTCGAAGAACGACAGCATCTCGGCGACCAGTTCTTTCGGCGCTTCCTCGGGCAGATAGTGCCCGCAGGCCAGCGCGCGGCCGCTCACGTCGCGCGCGACGTGCCGCCATTCAGCGAGCGCGTCGAAACATTTCTCGATCACACCCTTGTCGCCCCACAGCACGCGCAGCGGACAGCCGATCTTGTTGCCGCGCTCGATGTCGGCACGATCATGTTCGAGGTCGATGCTGGCCGACGCGCGGTAGTCCTCGCACATCGCATGCACCGCGCCCGGTTGCGCGAGCGCGGCGCGATAAGAGTCGAGCGCGGCGGGCGCGAACGGCGCGAAGCCCGCGTGACGGCCGCCCATCACCGCATCGACATAGGCGGCCGGATTCGCGCCGATCAGCGTTTCGGGCAGCGGCTCGGGCTGGATCAGGAAGAACCAGTGGAAATAGTGCGTCGCGAACGTGCGGTCGGTGGCTTCGTACATCGCGAGCGTCGGCGCGATGTCGAGCAGCATCAGACGCTCGACCGCGTCCGCGTGATCGAGCGCCATGCGATGCGCGACGCGCGCGCCGCGATCGTGCGCGCAGACAAGAAAGCGCTCGAAGCCGAAGTGGCGCATCACCGCGACCTGGTCGGCGGCCATCGTGCGTTTCGAGTACGGCGTGTGCGCGGCATCGCTCGGCGGTTTGCCCGATGCGCCGTAGCCGCGCAGGTCGGTAGCGATCACGGTGAAATGTTGCGCGAGCGGCGCGGCACAGCGCTCCCAGATCAGATGCGACTGCGGATGGCCGTGCAGCAGCAGCAGAGGCGGCCCCGCGCCGCCCTTCACTCCGAAAATATCGACATCGCCCACGGCGACGCGAAAGGGCGTGAAATTCTCGAAGGCCATGGCGTCTCTTGGTCGTTTGAGGGTGTCAGCATTGTAGAAGCCCGTCATGTCCGCGCGAGGTGGGTTAACCCACGCAAACATAGAACCTGAACACTCCTTCGAACTGTTCCGCACGCGCTGGCCGCACCGGGGCCATGGGCTTCACCTATAATCGCACGATCGTTCTTAAATTTTTGGGTGGCTTTGGGCGACCGCACCGTGGTTCAGCCACGAAGGCGGTCGACGCCGCGGCAAGCAGAGATACCGCCGGGGCATCGACGCGGCGCAGGCCGGGTACCGCTACACTCATCAAAGACAAAGGAGACTCCCATCATGGCATTGCCCGCCGTTCTGCAAAACCTCGCGCTGCCCGTCGTCGCCTCGCCGATGTTCATCGTCAGCTATCCCGAACTGGTGCTGGCCCAGTGCAAGGCTGGCATCGTCGGCTCGTTCCCGGCCCTCAACGCGCGTCCGGCCGAACTGCTCGACGAATGGCTCACGCAAATCCAGGCGCAGCTCGCCGAGCACAAGGCGGCCAACCCCGCGGCGATCATCGGGCCGATCGCCGTCAATCAGATCGTCCATCAGTCCAATACGCGGCTCGAACACGACGTGCGCGTGTGCGTCGAGCACAAGGTGCCGATCTTCATCACGAGCCTGCGCGCGCCGGCGCGCGAGATCGTCGATGCGGTGCACAGCTATGGCGGCATCGTGCTGCACGACGTGATCAACCTGCGGCATGCGCAGAAGGCGCTCGAAGCCGGCGTCGACGGCCTGATTCTGGTTGCATCGGGCGCGGGTGGCCATGCGGGCACGACCTCGCCATTCGCGCTGGTCGGCGAGGTGCGGCGCATTTTCGACGGCCCGATCGTGCTGTCGGGTTCGATCGCGAACGGCGGCTCGATTCTCGCCGCCCAGGCGATGGGCGCGGACCTCGCGTACATGGGCACGCGCTTCATCGCAACCCAGGAAGCGCACGCGGTCGACAGCTACAAGCAGGCCATCGTCAACGCCAGCGCTTCGGACATCATCTACACGAACCTCTTTACCGGCGTGCACGGCAACTACATCCGCGAGAGCATCCTGAACGCGGGGCTCGACCCGGACGCGCTGCCCGAATCGGACAAGACCAAGATGAACTTCGGCAGCGACAAGGCAAAGGCATGGAAGGACATCTGGGGCGCGGGCCAGGGCGTCGGTCTGATGGACGACGTGCCGAACGTCGGCGAACTCGTGCAGCGCCTGAAGCAGGAATACGACGACGCGAAGGCGCGGCTCGGTATCGTTCGCTGAGCGCGCCCGCCGCTCACCCGCATCCGTTACTGCGCGCCACGCGCCTCATGCCGGTATCGAAGCTCGCGCAACACTCGAAGCGAAGCGGCAAGGCCGCCGCTTCGAGCCGCGCGCCTACATGTTGCGCCGATACTGCCCGCCCACCTCGAACAGCGCGCGCGTGATCTGCCCGAGCGAACACACGCGCACCACGTCCATCAGCACCGCGAACACGTTGCCGTCGTCGATCACCGCGCGCTTCAGGCGTTCGAGCGCTTCGGGCGCGGTGTCGCGATGGCGCGTCTGGAACGCGCGCAGCCGCTGCAACTGACTCTGTTTTTCCGCATCGGTGGAACGCGCCAGCACGATCGGTCGCGGCGCTTCGTGCGGATGCGCGCTCAGAAACGTGTTCACGCCGACGATCGGATACGAGCCGTCATGCTTGCGATGCTCGTACAGCATCGACTCGTCCTGGATGCGTCCGCGCTGATAGCCGGTTTCCATCGCACCGAGCACGCCGCCGCGCTCGGTCAGCCGCTCGAACTCGGCCAGCACCGCTGCCTCGACGAGGTCGGTCAGCTCGTCGATCACGAAGCTGCCCTGGTGCGGATTCTGGTTCTTCGCGAGCCCCCATTCGCGATTGATAATCAGCTGGATCGCGACCGCGCGGCGCACCGAATCCTCGGTCGGCGTCGTGATTGCTTCGTCGAACGCATTCGTATGCAGCGAGTTGCAGTTGTCGTAGATCGCGATCAGCGCCTGCAGCGTCGTGCGGATGTCGTTGAAGTCGATCTCCTGCGCGTGCAGGCTGCGGCCCGAGGTCTGCACGTGATACTTGAGCTTCTGGCTGCGCTCGTTCGCGCCGTAGCGCTCGCGCATCGCTACCGCCCAGATGCGTCGCGCGACGCGGCCAAGCACCGTGTACTCCGGGTCCATGCCGTTCGAGAAGAAGAACGACAGATTCGGCGCGAAGTCGTCGATCGACATGCCGCGCGCGAGATACGCCTCGACGTACGTGAAGCCGTTCGCGAGCGTATAGGCGAGCTGCGAGATCGGGTTCGCACCGGCCTCGGCGATGTGGTAGCCGGAGATCGACACCGAATAGAAATTGCGCACGCCGTGCTCGACGAAATACGCCTGGATGTCGCCCATCACTTTCAGGCTGAACTCGGTCGAGAAGATGCAGGTGTTCTGCCCCTGGTCTTCCTTGAGGATGTCGGCTTGCACGGTGCCGCGCACGTTTTCGAGGGCCCCGCGGCGCGTTGCCGCGAGTTCGCTTTCGCTGAGCGGGCGGCCTTGCTCCGCTTCCTTGCGCGCAATCTGCTGGTCGATCGCAACATTGAAGAACATCGCGAGGATCGTCGGCGCGGGGCCGTTGATCGTCATCGAGACCGAGGTTTCCGGCGAGCACAGATCGAAGCCGTCGTAGAGCGTCTTCATGTCGTCGAGCGTCGCGACCGACACGCCCGAATTGCCGACCTTGCCGTAGATATCGGGGCGCTCGTGCGGCTCCTCGCCATAGAGCGTCACGGAGTCGAACGCGGTCGATAGCCGTTTGGCCGGCATCCCTTCGGAGAGCAGCTTGAAGCGGCGGTTCGTGCGCTGCGGATCGCCCTCGCCCGCGAACATGCGGGTCGGGTCTTCGTTCTCGCGGCGAAACGGAAACACGCCGGCCGTGAACGGGAAATAGCCAGGCAGATTGTCGAGCAGCAGCCAGCGCAGAATCTCGCCGTGATCGGCGAATTTCGGCAGCGAGACTTTGCGGACTGGCGAGCCCGAGAGCGTCGTCACCGTGAGTGCGGTGCGGATTTCGCGCTCGCGGATGCGCACGACGTGTTCGTCGCCGGAATAGGCGGCGACGATTTGCGGCCAGGTGTCGAGCAGTTGGCGCTCGCGTTTGCCGAGCGCGACACTGCGTTGGTCGATCAGGGCATCGAGGGAGGAGAGCAACGGGTTGGATTGGGTCGCATCGAGGCTTGCGTTCGAGCTTGCGTGCGCTCGCGCATCGGACGATTCGTTGCCGACGGCAGCCTGCACCGCGTTTGCATCGCTCCGCGCATTGGCGTTCATATCCACGCCTGAACTGGCGGTCCCCGTCGCCGCCATCGCCGTGCTCGCCCACGCCTGTGCTGCCACTCCTGCTTCGCCAAGCATCCGGCGCGTCTCGACCAGTTGCCAGCGTTCGCGTGCGATACGCGCCTGCGCGTCGGCACGCTCGCGGTAAGCGCGCAGCGTCCCGGCGATATCGGCCAGATAACGCACTCGCGCAGACGGCACGATCGCATGCAGGTTGCTCGAACAGCGCGCACCGTCGGGCGCGCCGAGCCGTCCGCCGCCCTCGCGCAAACCATGACGGCGCAGCGCCTCGGCGATATGCCGGTACAGCGCGGTCACGCCATCGTCGTTGAAGCGCGACGCGATCGTGCCGAACACCGGCATCGCGCCCGGCGGCGTCGCGAAGTCGGCGCGGTTGCGCTGCACCTGTTTCGCGACGTCGCGCAGCGCGTCCTGCGCACCCTTGCGGTCGAACTTGTTGATCGCGACGAAGCTCGCGAAGTCGAGCATGTCGATCTTTTCGAGCTGGCTCGCCGCGCCGAACTCGGGCGTCATCACGTACAGCGACTCGTCGACGAACGGCACGATCGCCGCATCGCCCTGACCGATCCCGGACGTCTCGACGACGATCAGATCGAAGCGCGCCGCCTTGCACAGCATCAGCGCGGCAGGCAGCGCATCGGACAGTTCGCTCGACGCCTCGCGCGTCGCCATCGAGCGCATATAGACGCGCGCGCCGCCGCCCCAATCGCCGATCGCGTTCATGCGGATGCGGTCGCCGAGCAAGGCACCGCCCGATTTGCGGCGCGACGGGTCGATCGCGAGCACGGCGATGGTCAGCGCGTCGCCGTAGTCGAGCCGGAAGCGGCGGATCAGCTCGTCGGTCAGCGACGATTTGCCAGCGCCGCCCGTGCCGGTGATGCCGAGCACGGGCACGTAGGCCGCATCGGCCAGCGATCGCAGTTGGTCTCGCGCGGGAGCGTCGGCGCTGGCGGATTCGAACGCGCTGATCAGTTGGGCGAGGCGGCGGAAGACGGGGGTGGTGGAATCGGTGGAATCGGTGGAGTCGGTGGAGTCGGTGGAGTCGGTGGAGTCGGTGGAGTCGGTGGAGTCGGTGGAGTCGGCGCAGCGCGTGCTCGCGCGCGCCGCTTCGCACGGCCGGCTCGCTCCGGCACCTTGCCCACCTTGCGCGTCATCTGCCTCGCGAATTGCCGGAGCGGCCTCGCTCGCCTCGGCTCGCCGCTCATCGATATGCGCCGTCTCCAGCGAACCAGAACCGCCGAAGCGCGGCAACGGCTGTGCGGCAAGCCCGGCGAGCCATTCGTCCACCGGCGCCGGCCGTGCCGCACCGGCCGCGCGCGCGCCTTCGACACAGCGCGCGATCATGTCGTCGATCATGCCTTGCAGACCGAGCCGCTGGCCGTCGTGCGGCGAGTAGATTTTCTCGACGCCGTCGCGTTCGAGCGCGGCGATTTCCTCGGGGACGATCACCCCGCCACCGCCGCCGAACACCTTGATACGCTCGCCGCCACGCGCGCGCAGCAGCTCGACGAGATAGCGGAAGTATTCGTTGTGGCCGCCCTGGTAGCTCGACACGGCGACGCCGTCGGCGTCCTCGTTGAGCGCGGCGGTCGCGACTTCATCGACGGAGCGGTTGTGGCCGAGGTGAATCACCTCGACGCCGCTCGCCTGCAGGATGCGTCGCATGATGTTGATCGACGCATCGTGGCCGTCGAACAGCGCGGCGGCGGTAACGAAGCGCAGCCGCCGGCCGGCGGGCAACGCGTGGCTGCCGGCGCGCCGCGGCGTGGACAGATCGGTCATGTCTCCCCCGGATCATGAGCTGACGGGTGCTGGCAACCAGTATAGCCAAACGGGGTAAGGCGGCAGGAGCGCAGGCCCGGCGAGCGGTCCTAGGGTTGGGCGGGCGGTCCGGCGTCGTTGTCCGACTGCGCTTTTGAGCACGCTTTTTTGAGCACGCGGAGCGACGTATTCGGCGCGCGCCCGCGCAGCGTTTTTCGACTCGCTACCGCACCGCCAACGCCTTGATCTGTTCGAGCGACGGCCACAGCGACTCGCTTCCGAACCGCGCGACGAGAAAATCGACGAACGAACGCACCTTCGCCGACAGATGCCGCCGGCTCGTATAAACGACGTGAATCGGCAACTCGCGCGGCGGCACTTCGTCGACGAGCAGCGGCACGAGGCGCCCTTCGGCGAGATCGTCGCCGATCACCTCGGTGCCGAGCATCGCGATGCCCGCGCCGTGCAGCACGACCACGCGCTGCGCTTCGAGCTGGTTGACGACCAGATTGCCCGACAGACGCGCGCGCGAGGACGCCTCTCCGGTCACGACTTCGAGCGCCGACACGCCCGAGTACTGCAGATAGTTGTGGCGCGCCAGATCGGCGACGCTCTTCGGCGCGCCGTGCTTGCGCAGATAGGCCGGCGAGGCGCACAGCACGAGATGCGCGGTCGCGATCTGCCGCGCGATCAGCGACGACGACTTCAGCCCGCCCGGCGAGGCGCGGATCGCGACGTCGAAGCCCTCGTCGATCAGCTCGACGACGCGGTCGGACAGCGTCATATCGACGGTGACCTGCGGATACTGCGCGGCGTAGTCCGCGACCGCGGCCATCACATGACTCAGGCCGAATGCCGACAACGACGATACGCGCAGCCGCCCCTGCGGCACGACGCTCGCCGCGCCGACCGCCTGGCCGGCTTCGTCGAGCTCGGTGAGCGCCTGGCTCAGGCGCTCGTAGTATTCGCGGCCCGCCTCGGTCGGCGCGACGCGGCGCGTGGTGCGGTTCAGGAGCCGCGCGCCGAGCTGCTGCTCGAGATGCATCACATGCTTGCTCGCCATCGCCGCCGACATCTCCATGCGCTCCGCCGCGCCGACAAAACTGCCGGCCTCGACCACGTGGCGAAACACTTTCATGCTGACGAGGGTATCCATCTCAATCGCTCGCTTCAGGAATCAATCGACGCCATTTTGCCGGGTTTATCAAAAGAACGGCAGCAAAGGCTCGTCTCGACGATGCCCGAAAACGACAAAGCCCGCGTTCCGGCCGGAACGCGGGCTTCGTGGCGAGACTTGGGTGCTACTCAGAACTTCGTGCGCAGCCCCGCGCCGTACGTGTTGCCGCTCGACTGACCGGTGATGTGGTCATACAGGTACGCGGCATAGATGTCCGTGCGCTTGGACAGCGGGTAGTCGTAGCCGACCGCCGCCGTCTGGCGCGTCTGGTTCGAGCCGCCGCCGTTACGCGAATACGCGTACGACGCCATCACCGAGCCCGGGCCGAACGGCACCGTCACGCCGCCCTGTCCCGTGTTGACGTGCCAGCTCGTGACCTGCTGGTTGTTGTACGTGTACATGTACTGGCCGTACAGCTTGACGAACTTCAGGTCGTACGAGACGCCCGCCTGCGCGACGCTCTGGCTGCGCAGGCCGGGCACGCCCGAGGTCTCGAAACTGCCGAGGTCGCCCGGCACGTTGTTGAAGTTCACGTACTGGTACACCGCGGTCGCCGCGAACGGGCCGTGGAAGTACAGCACCTGGCCGCTCCACTTCTTCGCGCCGTTCTGCGTCGTGTTGCCGAGCGCGTACATCGCCGTCGCCGAGAGTCCGTTGAAGTTCGGCGTCGCGTACGACACCGCGTTGTTCCAGCCCGAGTCGCCGGTTACGCCTTGATCGGTCGTGTAGCTCGGGAACGTACCGAGGCCGAGATAGGTGTGATAGACCATCGGCGAGAACACGTACGAATCGATGAACGGATTGAACAGGATCGTCGAGACGAACAGCGGCGTCGTGAGACGGCCGGCCGTGACCGTGCCGTACGGCGATTCGATGCCGACGTAGGCGTTGCGCGAGAACGTCGTGTCGCCGGTGAAGCGGCCGTACTCGCCGGTCTGCGCGCGGAAGAAGCCTTCGATCGTGAAGATCGCCTTGTAGCCGTTGCCCAGATCCTCGGTCCCCTTGAAGCCCCAGTACGAGGTGGACATGCCGCCGCCCGACACCACCGCCGCCGCCTTGCCGTCCGGGAATTTCTGCGAGCCGACCCATTCGTCGACCTGGCCGTAGAGCTGCACGCTCGATTGCGCGAAAGCGGACGATGCGCTCGCCAGCAAGGCAGCGCAGACGCTGGCCTTGAGAGTGGTCTTCAGCGCGCTGCTGAGGCTTGTTTTCATGGAATCTCCAATCTTTGTCAAAAGGGTGTGGCTGTGCGAAAGGGGGCGCTCGCGCGAACCATTGTTGTTATCCGTTCGACTGTCGAGCCAATCGGGGCTGGACCATCTTTACGGACCATTTTTATGAACAAAAATAGTGCTGCTTATTGCCGGTATATCGGTCTGCTTAGTTTGGTCGTTGATCGGCCTGATACGGCGGCTTGCCGGGGGCCTCGCCGGCCCGCCGAAGATGGCGCGAGTGCCGCATGGGGCGCGGCGGACGGCGCGCCGAAGGGGTAGTGACGCTCCGTATGGCAGCGAAATGACGCGCCGCCGCGAGAATGCCCTGATTTGGCAGTAGCGGGTACGTCGCAGCCTGGCGTTTTCAGAAAAGTGTGGCGTCGAAACGTCAGATTGGGGATGACGCGGGGGATGGGAGGGGAGAACGTGAAGTGAAGGACGTGAAACGGCGGCGGTGATGCGGCGGCATCGCCGCAAGCGCTTGCGGCGATGCAGGGGGAAAAAGCGGGGAAGCTGAAGATTGGAGCGACGGCAGCAGACACTGCCCGATGAGCGCCGCTAACCAGACCGGTTAGTTGCGATAAGGCGAGCCTTCCGGCTGACGCGGATCGTCGGACGGGCGCTGCATCGCGCGCGCGGCGCCGCGCTCTTCGTTGTAGCGGGCAACGTCGGCCCGAATCGAGCCGTTGCGCATCGGCACGCTGGGCGGCGGACGCGGCACCGGCCGCGCGTCGGCGCTGACCGGCGTGATGGCGCCGGCGTACTGCATATGCCCGCGCCCGTCGGCGTACCCGGACGATGGTCCTGTGACGCGGCGCATGCCCGGCTTATAGCCGCCGAAGCCGTCGCCATAATTGGCGTCCGCGAAGTTCGCGCCACGCGGCATGCGCGGATCGCGCGCGCTCATCGCATTGCGGAAAGGCCGTGCGCTGGAGAG
Source organism: Paraburkholderia sp. Ac-20336 (assembly GCF_017105025.1). Taxonomy (NCBI): domain Bacteria; kingdom Pseudomonadati; phylum Pseudomonadota; class Betaproteobacteria; order Burkholderiales; family Burkholderiaceae; genus Paraburkholderia; species Paraburkholderia sp. Ac-20336. The sequence continues at coordinate 30,605 of NZ_JAAGPS010000040.1, forward strand.
GCCGACGGCACCGGCATAGTGGCCGCTGTGCATCTGCATGCCCATGGCGCGGTTGGCGCCGCCGTGCGCAAAACCGGCACCGCCGCCGTGCGGCATGCCAGGTCCTTTTGCATAGGCGAACGAACACAGCGCGGCAATGACCACGCCCCACGCCCAGCGCCTCGTTCTCGACAACCCGTCCACCTTGTGACTCTCGCGCCCGAAGACTTGCCTGACATCCACCGTTCGAGCTGCGGTGGACGATTGCGGGACTGGCGAAAAGCGCCGCGTTCATCGCGCGGCGCGGGTATCCCTACGGCCTTTGAACCGTAATTTATGGGCGTCGGCAAAGGGTGTCGAGCCAAAAAGTGTTAGGTCTCATCGGTTGATGTAACACCTTGTTACTGCGACGTTTTTCTGCGACAAAGCCCTTGCGCGACGGCTCTGGAAGGGCTTCCTGGCGGGCGTTTGCGCGATTCCGCGCGAACCTCGCGCAGCCGCCGCGGCATCGGCTTGCCTGGCCGATTACGTGTCCGATCGTTAAATCGGCGAGGCCTCGGCGAAGCGCGTCACCCGTACTGAAACCTTACAGCGGCCAGCACGGGCCATGCCGCTCGCGGCTGGCCTGTTGATGCGCAGTAATCATTAATCAATTCGGCAAATGAATTTGCTTTTTGAATCGAATTTCAACAACAATAGCCGCTTCCCATTGCGGGAAACGGCGCTCCCGGGCGCGTCCCGCACTCTTTCGCGTCATTGAATCGAGATTCCGACATGGCTCGCCCCAAACTACTTCCCGACAACTTCACCCTGTGCCTCGTGGGCACCGTGATCCTCGCCAGCCTTCTGCCCGTGCACGGGCAAGCCGCCGTGGGGTTCAACTGGGTGACCAACATCGCCGTCGGTCTGCTGTTCTTCCTGCACGGCGCCAAGCTCTCACGCGAAGCGATCATCGCGGGCGCGACGCACTGGCGCCTTCATGCGGTAGTGCTGCTGAGCACGTTCGCGCTCTTTCCGCTGCTCGGCCTCGCGCTTAAGCCGCTCCTTTCGCCGCTTGTCACGCCGGCTCTCTATGCGGGGGTCCTCTTCCTCTGCACGCTGCCATCGACGGTCCAGTCGTCGATTGCGTTCACGTCCATTGCCAAGGGCAACGTACCGGCCGCGGTGTGCAGCGCGTCGGCCTCGAGCCTGCTCGGCATCTTCATCACCCCAGCGCTCGTCAGCATCGTCATCACCAATCAGGCGGCGAGCGGCGGCGGCTCGCCGTGGCATACGATCGGCAACATCGTGCTGCAACTGCTGGTGCCGTTCATTGCCGGCCAGCTGCTGCGCCCGCTGATCGGCAAGTGGATCGAGCGCAATCGCAGCGTGCTGAAGTTCGTCGACCAGGGCTCGATCCTGCTCGTCGTGTACGGCGCGTTCAGCGAGGCTGTCAACGAAGGCCTGTGGCATCAGATTCCGCTCTCCGCGCTCGGCGGCCTCGTGGTGGTGAGCGCCGTTCTGCTGGCGCTCGCACTGGCCGTGACGATGTTGACCAGCAAGCGGCTCGGCTTTAGTCGTGCCGACCAGATCACGATCATCTTCTGCGGTTCGAAGAAGAGCCTTGCCGCCGGCGTGCCGATGGCCAAGGTCATCTTCGCCTCGCATGCGGTGGGCGCCGTGGTGCTGCCGCTGATGCTGTTCCACCAGATCCAGTTGATGGTGTGCGCCGCGCTCGCGCAGCGCTGGGGCGCCCGCGACCTCAGCGGCGAAACTGCGGCCGCCGCGCAGCAGCCCGCCGCGGCCGTCGCGCGCCGTTGAGAACACGCGCAATGCAAACAGGACATTCATAAGCGCCCTCCCTGAGCGTCGTCGTTTGAAAAAGCCGCCTTGTGCGGCTTTTTTTCGTTGGCTGTGTCGTTATTTCACGCCCAAACGCTCGCGCTGTCGCCTCGGCCTGATGGCATAGGAAAATTCCTGGAGCCTCGCCCACACCATGTTTAGTGAATTTTACTAAACATAAAAATTCACTTTAACTCCATAAAATACGGGTATTTACGGGTGATTAACCACGCGTTTTCGGGGTGTTTCGCGTACGTTTTACTATACAATCGCCCGAACCCAACCCATGAGCCGCGTCGGCGCGGCTGCTTCATTCGATGGCTACAACCATCCGCGACGTCGCCCGCGCGGCCAGCGTTTCGATCGGCACCGTCTCGCGTGCGCTGAAAAACCAGCCCGGTCTCTCCGAGGCCACCCGCGAGCGCGTCGTCGAAGCGGCGCGGCAGCTCGGCTACGATCCGGCGCAACTGCGTCCGCGCATCCGCCGCCTGACCTTCCTGCTGCATCGTCAGCACAACAATTTCGCCGCCAGCCCGTTCTTCTCGCACGTGCTGCACGGTGTCGAAGATGCCTGCCGCGAGCGCGGCATCGTGCCGTCCGTGCTAACCGCCGGCCCGACCGAGGACGTGATTCACCAGTTGCGCCTGCACGCGCCCGACGCCGTGGCGATCGCCGGCTTCGTCGAGCCCGAAACGCTCGCCGCACTGGTCGCGATGCAGCGCCCGCTCGTGCTGATCGATCTGTGGTCGCCGGGCCTGCGCTCGGTCAATCTCGACAACGCCGCCGGCGCCGCGCTCGCGATGCGCCATCTGTTCGGGCAGCAGCGCAAGCGCATCGCGTTCATCGGCGGCTCGCTCGCGCATTTCAGCATCGCCGAGCGTGCGCTCGGCTACCGGCGTGCGTTCTTCGAAGCGGGACTGCTGTTCGACCCGTCGCTCGAAGTGAACATCGACGCCGGGCTCGACCCCGACACCGGCGCCGCGCGCGCGATGCAGCGCCTGCTCGACGCGCCGGGCCCGCGCCCCGACGCCGTGTTCGCCTATAACGACGCCGCCGCGCTCGCCGCGCTGCGCGTGTGCCTCGCGCGCGGCCTCAGCGTGCCCGACGACATCGCGATCATCGGCTTCGACGATATTCCCGCCGCCGCCCACGCCACCCCGCCGCTGTCGACGATCGCAGTCGACAAGGAAGCGCTCGGCCGGCGCGGCGTCGAGCTGCTGCTCGAAGACTCGCCCGCCGAGCTCGAGGTCCGCTTGCCCGTTCAACTCGTTGCCCGTGCCAGTACTTTGGTGAAAACGCCATGACGCAAACCGATCCGCTTCACCCCGCCGCCGACGCCGCCAAGGCGCCGCCCGTCGCCAGCTTCCGCCACCGCGCGTTCCTGCTCGCGCACATCGAGGACACGCTGCGCTTTTACGCGCCGAACGTGCTCGACCCGAGCGGCGGCTTCTATCATTTCTTCCGCGACGACGGCTCGATCTACGACCGCACCACGCGCCACCTCGTCAGCAGTTGCCGCTACGTGTTCAACTACGCGATGGCGTATCGCCAGTTCGGCGACCCCAAGCACCTCGACTATGCGCGCCACGGTCTGCGCTTTCTGCGCGACGCGCACTGGGACGCGCAGCACGAGGGCTACGACTGGGAGCTCGAATGGCGCGACGGCAGCAAGCGCACGCTCGACGCGACGCGCCACTGCTACGGCCTCGCGTTCGTGCTGCTCGCGTACTCGCATGCGGCGATGGCCGGCATCGAGGAAGCGAAGCCGATGATCGGCGCGACCTTCGAGCTGATGGAGCACCGCTTCTGGGATGCCGCCGCCGGCCTCTACGCCGACGACGCCTCGGCCGAATGGCAGGTCAGCTCGTATCGCGGGCAGAACGCCAACATGCACACGACCGAGGCGCTGCTCGCCGCCTACGAGGCGACCGGTCATCTGGTCTACCTCGATCGCGCCGAGCGCGTCGCGTCGAACATCACGCTGCGCCAGGCGAAGCTGTCGCAAGGGCTCGTGTGGGAACACTTTCACGCGGACTGGTCGGTCGACTGGCATTACAACGAGGAAGACAGCTCGAACATTTTCCGCCCGTGGGGCTTCCAGCCCGGCCATCAGACCGAATGGGCGAAGCTGCTGCTGATTCTCGAACGCTTCCGCCCGCTGCCGTGGCTGCTGCCGCGCGCAATCGAACTGTTCGACGCCGCCATGACGCACGCCTGGGACGAAGACCACGGCGGCCTCTATTACGGCTTCGGCCCCGACGGCACGGTCTGCGATCACGACAAGTACTTCTGGGTACAGGCCGAAACGTTCGCGACCGCCGCGCTGCTCGGCAAGCGCACCGGCAACGAGCGCTTCTGGGACTGGTACGACGAAATCTGGCGCTATAGCTGGACGCATTTCGTCGATCACCAGTACGGTGCGTGGTATCGCATCCTCACCTGCGACAACCGCAAGTACAGCGACGAAAAGAGCCCGGCCGGCAAGACCGACTATCACACGATGGGCGCGTGCTACGAGGTGCTCGCGCATGCGCTCGGCGAAAACGCGGCGGCTGAATCCACCGCCCCCGCCGCAGCGGCTTCCGCGGAGAAAACACAATGAGCGCAACCACAGGCTTCCCCGTTTTTGTCTCCGCCGGCGACATCCTCACCGACCTCGTGCGCACCGGCGCCTCGCAGTGGCTCTCGCGTCCAGGCGGCGCGGGCTGGAACGTCGCGCGCTGCGTCGCGCGGCTCGGCTTGCCGAGCGCGAGCGCGGGCTCGCTCGGCGTCGATAATTTCTCCGACGAACTGTGGGACGCGAGCGTCGCCGCCGGCCTCGACATGCGCTTCCTGCAGCGCGTCGAGCGCCCGCCGTTGCTCGCGATCGTGCATCAGACGCATCCGCCCGCGTACTTCTTCATGGGCGAGAACGGCGCCGATCTCGCGTTCGATCCGGCACAGCTGTCGGCCGGCTGGATGAGCGAGGTGAAGTGGGCGCACTTCGGCTGCATCAGCCTCGTGCGTCAGCCGCTCGGCGACACGCTGGCGAAGCTCGCGGCCGAGTTGCGTGCGCGCGGCGTGAAGATCAGCTTCGATCCGAACTATCGCAATCTGATGGAACACGGCTACGAGCCGACATTGCGCCGGATGGCCGCGCTCGCGGACCTCATCAAGGTATCGGACGAAGACCTGCGCATGATCTTCAAGACCCACGACGAAGCCGCCGCGCTCGCGCAATTGCGCGCGCTGAATCCGGCCGCCACGGTGCTCGTCACGCGCGGCCCCGACGCGGCGCTGCTGCTCGACGGCGCCGCGGTGATCGAGGCGAAGCCGCCGCGCGTCGCCGTGGTCGATACGGTCGGCGCGGGCGATGCGTCGATCGGCGGGCTGCTGTTCAGCCTGATGAGCGCGCCGCAACGCGCGTGGCCCGAGCATCTCGCGTTCGCGCTCGCGGCGGGCGCGGCGGCCTGCGGACATGCGGGCGCGCATGCGCCGACGCTCGACGAGGTCGTGGCGTTGCTGTGATGACCTCGCCGTGATGGCGTCGCTGTAACTTTCCTGCCTTGGGGTGCGCGTAGTGTCGTCGGTGTCGGGAACATCCTGCACGCGAAGCGCCGCCCCGAGCGCTCTCTTGGGCACCGCTCGGGCCCGGAGCCGAACCGCCATTGCCGTGCTACGATGAAAACATCGAGACCTTTGCAAAAAGGAGCGAGGCCATGGAAGACGTCACCTACACCAAAGGGATCTACACGGCCACGGCGTCGATAAGAGAAATCGCACAGGACGCCTGGCAGGGTCTCGTCACACTGGCGCGCGACGAAGGCGAGCCCGCCGCCGATCAGGAAACCACGCTCTACGAAGTCGAATCCACTTCGTCGACACCGGAAGAGGCGCTCGAAGAAGCCAAGGCGCTCGCTCATCGTATCCTCGGGGAAATCGAACTGTAGGCCGAACTTCAGGCAGCGCGCCGCTGCCGGAATCGGCCGGCTGGAGGCGATCATGGCTGAGCAGCTTTTTCTCTACGGCGTGTATTCGATACACGTCCGCCCGCTCGAACTCGACGGCGCGCGCTGGGATGCGGAGTACGAAATCCGCCATCGCGAGAAAGCCGTCAAGACGTGGACCACCGTCGGCGGCGACGCGGGCTATGCCGATCAGGCCGAAGCGGTGGAAAACGCGCATCGGCAAGCTGTGAACGATATCGAACATGGCGCGGGCATTCCGAAGCCGCGCGTGTTTCCGTGAGGGGTCGGGATGCGCCTGTTTGGGCGCAGTGAGATTCGCTGCTTCGCAACGTGGCGCGGCGCGATTGAGCGCCGTACGCTGCGAAGCACGGCAACACGTCGGCGATTACCGGTAATCGAGGGTATCCACGACCTTCGTGATTTTCCAGGTGCCGTTTTCCTGACGCAAAAATACGATATTGGTCTGCTTGTCTTTCGAGCCGAGCGTAACGGGTACGAGCGCCACCTTGTCGAGCATGACGGCGGGATGCACGGCGATATGTGCGGCCCAATCCTTCTCGTCGAAGTCTTGTGCTTTCGTGAAGTATTCCGCGTCTTCGGCCAGGTTATTGGCCTTGTATTGCTTTCGTAAAAAATCAACGGTTGCTTTGGCAACGTGCCGGTTTATCTCTGCGTTCATGACCGGATAATCGCGATCAGCGGCAAGGTGTGGAATAAACCATGTATAGAAATCTTTGACTTGTGTCTCGGGAGTGATCTGCCCGTCATGGGTCGTGCTTCCCGCGTATGAAATGTTATTAAAGGCCAGTAACAGAGTGGCGATAAAAATCGTCAGATATTTTTTCATGTACTCAAAATCCCAGTCGTAACGGCGCGCGCAATCCGCGCTCTCATCTCACAGTCAAAATTTCATCCTAACCCGGTTTGCCCCCCTCTGCGCGAACCACGCGCCATGCTACGCTGTGCCCGTTTTCATCCTCACGAGCAGGTGATGGCAAGCGAACCGTCAGACCGTTTTGCGCCCCTCGGCGACGCCGACGCAGACGCGCCGAAGCGTCGCGCGCGCGGCAGCCGCGAAATGCGTCTCGACGATCGCGTGGTGATCGCGCACGGCATGCCGACGCCGCTCTGGCAGGATCTCTACCATCGCGCGCTCGGGGTGCGCTGGCCGGTGTTTTTCGTGGCGCTCGCCGTGCTGTTCCTGCTGCTCAACACGACGTTCGCCGCGCTCTACATGTTCGGCAACGCGCCGATCGCGAATCAGTTTCCGAAGGGCTTCGGCGGCGCGTTCTTCTTCAGCGTCGAAACGCTCGCGACGGTCGGCTACGGCGACATGCATCCGCAAACCGTCTACGCGCACTGGGTCGCGACGCTCGAAATCTTCGTCGGCATGTCGAGCATCGCGTTGGCGACGGGGCTCATCTTCGCGCGCTTCTCGCGGCCGCACGCGAAGATCATGTTCGCGCGCTACGCGGTGGTCCGGCCGATCGACGGCCGCATGACGCTGATGGTGCGCGCGGCCAACGCACGCCAGAACGTGATTGCCGAAGCGCGCGCACGGCTGCGCATCCTGCGTCAGGAGACGTCCGTCGAAGGCTTCTCGCTGTACAAGCTCTACGACCTCGCGCTCGTGCGCGACCAGCATCCGGTGTTCAAGCTCGGCTGGATGCTGATGCACGTCATCGACGAAAGCAGTCCGCTGTTCGGCGAAAACGCCGAAACGCTCAAGGGCAGCGACATGTCGCTGCTGCTCACGCTCGAAGGCATCGACGAATCGACGTCGCAAACGATGCAGGCGCGCCATATGTGGACCTGCGAGCAGATCTTCTGGCAGCACCGTTTCGTCGACATCATGAGCGAGCGCGACGGCATGAGCCACATCGACTATTCGCATTTCGACGAGATCGCGCCGCTCGAGGCGGCGCCGTTGCAAATGGACCCCGCCGCGCGGCAAACGCCCTAAGCGGCGCGCCGCGCCATCAGAACTTGTGGCGTATGCCCACCACGCCCACCACCTGCGTTCTCGAACTCGACGGATTGCTCACCCCCTCGATAGCCGCCACCGTATTCGCCGACGAGCGCTGATAGATCGCATTCAGATAAAGATCGGTGCGCTTCGACAGGAAATACTGCACGCCCGCGCTGGTTTGCAGGTAATGCATGCTCGGCTCGGTACTCTGCGTCGTCAGAACCTGCGTGTAGGTCTCGCCGATCGCGAACAGCAACGCGGGCATGAAACGGTAGCGGAAGCTGCCTTCGTAGTTGTTGAAGCGCTGCGACGACCCTGTCTGTAAATTGAACAGTGAGGTCGTGTACAGCAAGCCGAACGTGGCGTCGCCGAATTCGTAAGTACCGGCCGCGCCCCATATCTGCTGCTTCGTAATGCCCTTCAGGAACGTATAGTAGTTATCCGAAGGAATCGCACCGGTGGTGTCGAGCGCCGGATTGTCGAGCACCACGTAGGCCACGCCGAGATGCACCGGTCCCTGCGCATAGGTGCCGCCGACGCTCCAGCTGCGGTTCGCCGCGAAGTTCGTCGAATTGGAAAAGCCGTACATCGCATTGCCCTGCAAACCGGAGAAACTCGGCGTCACGTATTTCACCGAGTTGTCGGTGCGGAACGTGTTGTTCAGGTCGTCGGTATCGAAGGGATGCAGCGCGAACTGCGTCAATGACGTGCTTGCGCCGATCTGCAACGGCGCGAGCGAATCCTGCGCGGCGTTGTACTGGCGGCCCATCGTAAAGGTGCCCCAGCGCGGGTTCGACATGCCGACCCACGCCTGGCGGCCGAACAGGCGGCCGTTCGCGCTCGCGGTGCCGGTCTCGATGTTGAAGCCGTTCTCCAGCTTGAAGATCGCCGTGGTTCCGCCGCCGAGGTCTTCCGAGCCCGTCATGCCCCAGCGCGTGCCCTGCTCGTTGCCGCCCGTCGCCTGCCAAGTCGAACTGCCCTTCTGGTTGCTCGTGTACGTGATGCCGGAATCGACGATGCCGTACAACGTCACGCTCGATTGCGCGACCGCGTTGCCGCACAGTGCAACGCCCATTCCGGCGCCCGCCAGCGCCATCGCCAAACCTTTGCTGTTCATCTGTGTTTTCCCTTGTCTTGAGTGTTCGGATCTGGATGCCGAAGCCGCGGATACCGTTTGTGCCTACGCCACCCACATGTTTTATTGAATAAAACAATGTGTTATTAATTATTTGAAATGCAAAAACGGTAGGTCAAGGCAGGGATAAAACTCTGGTTTTCACGCATTGACGACAATATGCGACACAGGAAGTTTTATCAGCCGATACGGCGCAAATCCTTGCCTATCAAGGTCTCTCGAATTGAACACCCGAATGGCAAGGCTTTGGACGAACGACTTGACCTGCAATAATGTCTGTCGTTAAATATTGATATGCTGTTTTATTAAATAAAACACGCGAAGCGTTTATCGGGCGACGTCCCCCTTCGGAGGGACGCCGGCCATCGCAAAAGGAGTTCTGTTTGACGCCCAATAACAACACTTCGGCGGCCTCTTCAAGCGCGCCGTTCTTCGTCGCCGAACCTGCGGGTGCCCGGCTGCCGATCGTTTTCGATTCGCCCCACAGCGGCATTGCGCTGCCGGCCGACTTCGGCACCTGCGCGCCGGTGTCCGCGATCCGCACGTCGTGGGACGCATTCGTCGACGAACTGTGGGCGGGCGTGCCTGAACACGGCGGCGTGCTGATCGGTGCGCATTTTCCGCGCGCCTATATCGACCCGAATCGCGCGCTCGCCGATATCGACGCGCAACTGCTCGCCGAGCCGTGGCCCGAACCGCTGTCGCCCGAGAAGTACACGCTGCGCGGCATGGGGCTGATCCGGCGCGATGCCTTGCCGAACCAGCCGATGTACGACCGCAAGCTGTCCGTCGCCGAGGTGCGGCACCGGATCGACGCGTACTACCGCCCCTATCGCGCGGCGCTCGCCGCCGCGGCGGAACACGCGTACGCGGAACACGGCGCGCTGTGGCACGTCGATTGCCATTCGATGAAATCGCGTGGCAACGAGATGAACGTCGACGCGGGCGCGGCGCGGCCCGACTTCGTCATCAGCGACCGGCGCGGCGCCACCGCCGCGCCGGCCTTCACGCAATGGGTGGCCGACTGGTTCAGCGGCGCCGGCTATCGCGTGCAGACGAACGAGCCGTATCAGGGCGGCGACCTGCTGACCGCCGTCAGCGATCCGGCGCGGCACCGCCACAGCATCCAGATCGAACTGAATCGCGCGCTCTACATGGACGAAGCCGCGTTCGTCAAACACACGGGCTTCGCCGCGCTCAAGCGCGATCTCGACGCGTTTGCCGCCGCGCTCGCCGCTTACGTGCACGCGCAACTCGCCGCCTTGCGCGCGGCGCCGTGAATCGTGAAGGAGCAACCGTGAACTACATCGTCGATTCCGTCGACAGCGCGCTCAAGCTGCTCAGCCATGTCGCCGAGCATCCCGGCCTGGGCGTCACCGAACTCGCGAACCGGCTCGGCATCAACAAGTCGCGCGCGTACCGGATGCTATGCACGCTCGAACTGCATCGCTTCGTCGTGCTGGACACCCGCGCGTCGACCTACTCGCTCGGCCCGCAGGCCTTCGTGATCGGCGTCGCCGCGGCCCAGCAGAACACGCTGGTGCGCTCCGCGCAAAAGCACATGCTCTCGCTGAACCAGGCGATCAACGAAACCGTCGTGCTGCGCGTGCGCGAAGGGCTGGAAACCGTGTGCGTCGCCCGTTGCGAGACCACGCACGAAATGCGCACCGTCGGCGCGGTCGGCAATCGCCGGCCGCTCAATAGCGGCGCGTCCGGCAGAATCCTGCTCGCGTTCGCGCCCGCCGCCGTCAGGACCGAATATCTGGCACGCCTGAAGAAATTGCCGCAGCCCCCGGACCTGATGAAGCTCGTCGACGAACTCGATGCGATCGCGCGCAAAGGCTATGCGGTCAGCGTAGGCGAGGTCACGGCCGGCGCGGTCGCGATCTCAGTGCCAGTGCGCGACGTGAGCGGCGACACGATTGCGGCGGTCAGCATTTCGGGGCCGGAAATGCGGATCAGCCGGATCGAGATTCCCGATTACCTCGAACGTCTGCAGGCATGCAGCCGCACGATTTCCGCCGAGCTAGGCTACGCCGCGCCGCAGCTCACGCCGCAACCGGCATGACAGGAAGCCGCCCATGACTCCACTTGGTCCCTCCGCGGCGCCCGTCGCCGACGATCCTCTTGCGCCGCGCAGCCATGCCGGCGACGCCGTCCGCGACGAGGACAACCACGGCGGCAGCGGCAACAAACCGCACGGCAAGATGCTGCACCCTGTCGTGATGATGATCTGGGTGCTGCTCGCCGCGGTGGCGCTCACCTATCTGATCGATGCCGGCCACTTCGAGCGGCGCGACAAGCTGGTGGTGCCGGGCACGTACCAGGTCGTACCGAAGAGCCGAAGTCTCGCCACGCTGGCCGCACCGCGCGTCAGCAAAAGCACGCCCGAACAGGCCGCGCCGGCGAGCCTCGTCTCCGCGTTCGTCGCGGTGCCCAACGGCCTCATCAAGAATGCGCCGCTGATCTTCATGGTGATGTTCGTGGGCGGCATGTTCGGCGTGATGCGCAAGACAGGCGTGGTAGACGCGGGTATCGACAGGCTGCTGCAGCTCACCGCCGGCAACGTCTATGTGCTCGCACCGCTGCTGATGCTGCTGATCGGTCTCGGCAGCACGCTGCTCGGCTTCATCTCCGAATACCTCGTGATCATTCCGATGGTGCTGGTGCTGTCGCGGCGGCTCGGCCTGTCGAACCTGTTCGCGGTCGGCCTCGTCGCGATTGCGGCGAAGATTGGCTATATCGCGTCGGTGACCAACCCATTGTCGCTCGCGGTCGCGCAGCCGATCGTCGGCGTGCCGCTCTTCAGCGGCATTGCCATGCGTATCGGCGTGTTCGTCGTGTTCCTGACGCTCGGCATCCTGTATCTGCTGATCCACGTGCGGCGCAGCGGCTACCGGCTCGCGGCCGCGCGCGCGAGCATCGGCGAACATCCGCGGGCCGCGCTGTCGCGCCGCCACAAGGCGACCCTCGCCGTGCTGGCGATCGCCGCCGCCATGCTGGTGATCGGCACGCGCGAGCTGCATTGGGGCAATGTGGAGCTATCGGCGTTCTACATCTTCATCAGCATCGTGACGGCGGCGGTCGGCCGGCTCGACTCGCGCGGCGCGGCCGATGCGTTCGTCGACGGCATGAAGGGCATGATGCTGGCGGGTCTGCTGATCGGGCTCGCCGCCTCGGTCGAACTGATCCTGCAGAACAGCCTCGTGCTCGATACGCTGATCGAGCGCTTCACGCGCCTTGCGAATGGCCAGTCGCCGGTCTGGGTCGCCAACGGACTAATGGCGGTGCAGATGGTGCTCGACGTGTTCATTCCGTCGGTGTCCGGCAAGGCCGCGGTCAGCATGCCGATCATCGGACCGATCGCGCAACTCTCCGGCGTCAGCGGACAGACCTCGGTGCTCGCATTCGTGCTGGGGGGCGGCTTGACGAACATGGTGACGCCGACCTCGGGGATGCTGCTCGCCTATCTCGCCACCGCGCGGGTCGGCTTCGGCCAGTGGCTGCGCTTTATCCTGCCGCTCTTCGTGATGCTGCTTCTGCTCTCGGGCGGCGCACTGGCGCTCGCGGTGTGGACCGGGTACTGAACACGCGGTGAACGCCCCAGGGCATACCCGAAGCGCGCCGCCGCCTGGCAAATCCGGCTCAAAAGCCCGTCAAAACGCGCGACTCCTCGCGCCCGTTCATGGGCGCGCGATTAAAGAAGAAAGAAATCACTCCGAGGGCGGCTGAAAAATAGAGTCTCTTCCGCTGCGTCGTCTGCGTGGTCCCCACCACGGCGCGCGGAACCGAAAGCAACGAAGTTGCATGGGACCGGCGTAAGCGCTAAAGCGCCAACTCCGGTCGACCGCCTTGCGTGGGATCGGAGTAGGCGCTAAAGCGCCAACTCCGATCGACAAATGGAGACTCGCCCATGACTGCCCGCCTGCCCATCGACGGCACGCCCGCTCTCGCCGATTACCGGCTTTCCGACAACCTCACCGCGACGCGCGGCCGGATCTTTCTGACCGGCACGCAGGCGCTCGTGCGCCTCGCCTTGATGCAGCGCGCGCTCGATCAGGCGCGCGGCCTGAATACCGCCGGCTTCATCAGCGGCTATCGCGGCTCGCCGCTCGGCATGGTCGATCAGCAACTGTGGAAAGCGAACACGCTGCTCGCCGCGAGCGACATCCACTTCCTGCCCGCGATCAACGAGGAACTCGGCGGCACCGCCGTGCTCGGCACGCAGCGCGTCGAGGCCGACCCGGAGCGCACCGTCGAAGGCGTGTTCGCGATGTGGTACGGCAAGGGCCCCGGCGTCGATCGCGCCGGCGACGCGCTCAAGCACGGCAACGCGTACGGCTCGTCGCCGCACGGCGGCGTGCTGGTGGTGGCGGGCGACGATCACGGCTGCGTGTCGTCGTCGATGCCACATCAGAGCGACTTCGCGATGATCGCGTGGCACATGCCGGTCGTGAATCCGTCGAACATCGCGGATATGCTCGAATTCGGCCTGTACGGTTGGGCGCTGTCGCGCTTCTCGGGTGCGTGGGTCGGCTACAAGGCAATCTCGGAGACAGTCGAATCGGGCTCGACCGTCGATCTCGACGCGCTGCAGACCGACTGGACCGTCCCCGAAGATTTCGCTGCACCGGCGGGCGGCCTGCACAACCGCTGGCCCGATCTGCCGAGCCTCACGATCGAAGCGCGTCTGCATGCGAAGCTCGACGCGGTGCGCCACTTCGCGCGCACGAACAGCATCGACAAATGGATCGCGCCGAGCCCGCAGGCGAACGTCGGCATCGTCACCTGCGGCAAGGCGCATCTGGACCTGATGGAAGCGCTGCGCCGGCTCGACCTGACCGTCGCCGATCTCGACGCGGCCGGCGTGCGCATCTACAAGGTCGGACTGTCGTTTCCGCTCGAAATGACGCGCATCGACGCGTTCGTCTCGGGCCTCGCCGAAGTGCTCGTGATCGAAGAGAAAGGCCCTGTGATCGAGCAGCAGATCAAGGACTATCTGTACAACCGCACGCAAGGCACGCGACCGGTCGTGATCGGCAAGCATGCCGAGGACGGCACGTTGCTGCTGTCGTCGCTCGGCGAATTGCGGCCGTCGCGCATCCTGCCCGTGTTCGCGAACTGGCTCGCGAAGCACAAGCCCGCGCTCGATCGCCGCGAGCGCGTAGTCGATCTGGTCGCGCCGCAAATCCTCTCGAATGCCGCCGACAGCGTGAAGCGCACGCCGTACTTCTGCTCCGGCTGCCCGCACAACACCTCGACGAAAGTACCGGACGGCTCGATCGCGCAGGCCGGCATCGGCTGTCACTTCATGGCCTCGTGGATGGAGCGCGACACGACCGGCCTCATCCAGATGGGCGGCGAAGGCGTCGATTGGGCCTCGCATTCGATGTTCACGAAAACGCGCCACGTGTTCCAGAATCTCGGCGACGGCACCTACTTCCACTCCGGCATTCTCGCGATTCGCCAGGCAGTCGCGGCGAAAGCGACGATCACCTACAAGATTCTCTATAACGACGCGGTCGCGATGACGGGCGGCCAGCCCGTCGACGGCAGCATCTCGGTGCCGCAGATCGCGCGCCAGGTGGAAGCCGAAGGCGTGTCGCGCTTCGTCGTGGTCAGCGACGAGCCCGAGAAATACGATGGCCATCACGGCCAGTTTCCGAAGGGCACGACGTTCCACCATCGCAGCGAAATGGACGCCGTGCAGCGCGAATTGCGCGACACCGACGGCGTGACCGTGCTGATCTACGACCAGACCTGCGCGGCCGAAAAACGCCGGCGCCGCAAGAAAGGCGAATTCCCCGATCCGGACCAGCGGCTCTTCATCAACGAGGAAGTCTGCGAAGGCTGCGGCGATTGTGGCGTGCAGTCGAATTGCCTGTCGGTCGAGCCAGTCGAAACCGCGTTGGGACGCAAGCGCCGCATCGATCAATCGTCGTGCAACAAGGACTATTCGTGCGTGAACGGCTTCTGCCCGAGCTTCGTCACGGTCGCGGGCGGCAAGCTGAAAAAAGCGGCCGGCGTCGCGTTCGATCCGCAAGCACTCGCCGCGAGTGTCGACGCGCTGGCGCTGCCCGCGACGCAGCTCGATGCCGCGCCGTACGACATCCTCGTCACGGGCGTGGGCGGCACCGGCGTCGTGACGGTCGGCGCGCTGATCAGCATGGCCGCGCATCTCGAAGGCAAGAGCGCGTCGGTGCTCGACTTCATGGGTTTCGCACAGAAGGGCGGCTCGGTGCTGTCGTTCGTGCGCTTCGCCGCGCGCGACGAATGGCTGAACCAGGTGCGCATCGACACGCAGCAGGCCGACGTGCTGCTCGCCTGCGACATGGTGGTCGGCGCGAGCGCCGATGCCTTGCAGACGGTGCGGCATGGCCGCACGCGCATCGTCGTCAACACGCATGCGATTCCGAACGCGAGCTTCGTGCAGAACCCGGACGCGACGCTGCATGCCGATGCGCTGATCGACAAGATGCGTCACGCGGCCGGTGAAGAGCGCATGTCGACCTGCGACGCGCAGGCGCTCGCGACGCGTTTTCTCGGCGACACGATCGGCGCGAATATCCTGATGCTCGGTTTCGCATGGCAGCTCGGTCTCGTGCCGGTGTCGTTCGCGGCGATGATGCGCGCGATCGAACTGAACAACGTCGCCGTGCAGATGAACCAGCTTGCATTTTCGATCGGCCGCATGGCCGCCGCCGATCCGGCCGGGCTCGAATCGCTCTGGCAGGCGCGTCATGCGCCGAAGCCGGGCGTGCGCGTCGATACGCTCGACGAACTGATCGCGCATCGCGAAGGCCGCTTGCTCGCCTACGGCGGCGCGGCGTATGTGAAGCGCTATCGCGCGCTCGTCGATGCGGCGCGCCGTGCCGAAAGTGCGGTCGACACCGCGAGCGAACGCGTGACGCGCGCGGTCGCGACCACGTTCTACCGGCTGCTGGCGGTGAAGGACGAATACGAAGTCGCGCGCTTGCATACCGATGCCGCGTTCCGCGAAGCACTCGAAGCGCAATTCGAAGGCGTGGCCGGCAAGGACTTCAGCATCAGCTTCAACCTCGCGCCGCCGACGCTCACGCGCGCGCAAGCGGGTGTCGCACCGCGCAAGAAAACCTTCGGTCAATGGATGTGGCCGGTGCTCGGCATGCTCGCGAAGTGGCGCGGTCTGCGCGGCACGCCGCTCGATCCGTTCGGCCGCACGCTCGAACGCAAGATGGAGCGCGAACTCGCGAGCGATTACGAAACCACGTTGCAGCGCGCGCTCGCGAAACTCGACGCCAGCCATCTCGACGACATCGCCAAACTCGCCGATCTGCATGCGCGCGTGCGCGGTTACGGTCACGTGAAGCTGGCAAATCTCGCGGGCGTGAAGCGCGCGGAGCGTGAACTCGCGACACGTCTCGGCATCGATGCGGCGACGGGTGCCGCCGTGAAGAAGTCACTCGAAGAGATGAAAGGCACCGGGCAGTTGCGCGGGATTCCCGTGGTGGTCGCGAAGTAGGTCGCGGCGCGCTGGCCGATTGTCATGCTGGGTTGCGTTGGGTCACGTTGCATCAAGCCGGGCCACGTTGGGTCACGCGAGCATGGCCGCGCCGCAACGAAAAGCCGCTTCGGTTCAGCGCCGAAGCGGCTTTGTTTCTGGCGCGCGATTCTGCACGCGTCAGCGCGCCACCGCATCGAGCAGCGCCCTCGCCTGCGCCACTTTCGCGGCCTCGACGGGCGCAAGCCCGTGGCCATTCACGCGCACGCCCGAGCCGAAATGCACAGCCTCGACGTGCGTCTCGCTCACGAAGTCCGCCACCGCCTCCAGCGTCAAACCGGCGCCGGCGAGCACCGTGCACGGCGAGCCGTCCGCTTGCCGCACGAGTTCGCGAATCACGGCTTGCGCCTGCAACACCGACGGTTTTCCGCCCGACGTCAGCACGTTTTTCACCGCCTCGACACGCAGCAGCACGTCGAGCGCCTCGCGCAGATCGCGCGCTTCGTCGAATGCGCGGTGAAACGTGACGTCGAGGCCATCGGCGGCTTCGCAGGCACGCGCGAGACCTTCGCGGTCGATCGCGCCAGCGGCGTCGAGCATGCCGATCACGATGCCGTTCGCGCCCGCCGCCTTCACCGCACGAATGTCGCGCAGCATCACCGCGTAGTCGTCGGCGTCGTAGACGAACGAGCGGCTATGCGGCCGCACGATCACGTTGACGGGAATCGCGACCGCGTCGACCACCGCCTCGATCAGCCCGACGCTCGGCGTCAGGCCACCCTCGCCCATCGCGGTCACGAGTTCGAGACGGTCGGCGCCGGCCCGCGCGGCAACGCGCGCATCGGCGACGGTCGTGGCAATCACTTCGAGCAGCACGGGCATGAGCGCAACCTGGTGTCGTTGAAAGCGACATCATCGCAGAAGCGCGCTCAGCGCTCTTCGTCCACCCAGTCGATATCGCCGCACAGCACGCAGATCTGCTCGCCGACGCGCGTCGCCACCGACAGCGTCACGCACGGCAACGCCTCGTTGATCGACAGATACGGCCGCGTCACGTGCACGCGCTCCGGCGCATTGATCGCGGCGCTGAAATACGGCCGGCGCAGCCAGTTCGCGCCCTGCGCGTCGGCGAGCGGCAGAAAGCGCGTTTCGTGCGCCGCGCGGTCGGCGCGCAGCACGACGTTGCGGCCCGCCTGCCGGCCCTTCGCGTCGAGCAGGAAACAGCGCGCGGCGTGATCGAGCGCGAGGAAATTCCAGCACACTTCGTCGAGCGGTTCGCCGGCGGCCAGCCGCTCGGCGGCACGCTCGAACGCGCGCAGATACGGCGCGAGACGGCTCGCGCCGCGCCGCTCGCGCGCTTCGGCCTGCTCGCGATAACGCTCGGTGACTTCGCCGATGCACGCCGCCGCCTGCGCGGCGTCGGCCACGCCCGGATTCGGCCGGCCGAAGAAAAAGCCCTGCACGAAGTCGGCGTTGCAGGCGAGCGCCATCTGCGCTTCGTGCTCGGTCTCGACGCCCTCGATCAGCACGAGCTTGCCCGCTTCGTGCAAGAGCGCCACGAGGCCCGGCAGGATCGTCGCCATGTCGGGGCGATGCGCGGCGTGCGAGAGCATGACGCGGTCGAGCTTCACGATGTCGGGATTCAACTGCCAGATCCGCTCGATGTTCGAATGGCCGGCGCCGAAGTCGTCGAGCGCGATCAGGAAGCCGCGCTCGCGAAACTGGCGCACCGCGTCCGCGAGCCGTTCAAGGTCGTCCGCGCTCTGTTCGAGCACTTCGAGCACGATGCGCCGCGGCGACAGATCGAGCCGTTGCAGGCTCGCGAGCAGCGCCGCGGCGAGATACGGATCGGTCAGCACGCCGGGATGCGCGTTGAGGAACAGCCATTCGCGCTCGGCGCCGAGCACCTTGAAGTTTTCCAGATGCAGCGTCTGCGCGAGCCGGTCGACCTGCAGCGCCTCGCCGACCCGCGCGGCGGCGCCGAATACGTCGAGCGGCGAGACGGCGCGATCGAGCGCGTCATGCGCGCGCAGCAAGCCCTCGTAGCCGACCGCGCGCATGTGCGACAGGCTGAAAATCGGCTGGAAGACACTCGTCAGCGTCAGCTCGCCATGCTGCACCGAATAGCGTTGCAGGCCCGAGGCCACCTCGACCTCGAAGCCGTGCGGCATGCTCGCTGCCCTGTCCTGTTGCTCAATCGTCATGCCGTCCTCTCGCGCCGGAGCCGGTTCTAAAAATGTGCGTCATCGGCAGCGGTTAAGCAAGCTCCATGCGCACGCTGGCCCACAAAGCGCTGTCATCCGGCTGACCGGGCGCACCGCCGACACGGCCCGTGCGCCGCGCATGGGCGCGGCGCGCACCGTTGCGGTGCACGACTCGATGCGCATTTAGGGGCTGCCTCGCGCGCCGGCGGGCTACACTCGACCCTGCGCCTTGCGCGGCCTTGCTTGTGGCCTTGCTTGTGGCCTGTGCTTGCGGCTCCTGCTTGCAGCCCTTGTGGTGCGAACGGTGGCCGCACGTAACGCGCGGCGGCGCACCTGCCACACCTGTCGCCCCTGCCGTGCCACCGCCACCTGAAACGCCCTCGTTCATCTGCCCGGAACACCCGATGGAAATTGTCTTCACCGTCCTGATCCTGTTGCTCGCCGTTGCCGCTTCCGGCGTGCTGACGCACGCGCTGCCGTTCAACCTGCCGTTGCCGCTCGTGCAGATCGCAATCGGCGCGCTGCTCGCGTGGCCTCGCCTCGACCTGCACGTCAGGTTCGATCCGGAAATCTTCATGCTGCTGTTCATTCCGCCGCTGCTGTTCGCGGATGGCTGGCGCATCCCGAAGCGCGAATTCTTCATGGCGCGCCGCGCGATCCTGATGCTCGCGCTCGGCCTCGTCTTCATGACGGTGCTCGTGGTCGGCTATTTCGTGCACGCGCTCGTGCCGGAAATCTCGCTGCCGGTCGCGTTCGCGCTCGCCGCGGTGCTGTCGCCGACCGACGCGGTCGCGCTCTCGGGCATCGCCGGCAAGGGCAAGATTCCGGGCCAGCTGATGCACATCCTCGAAGGCGAGGCGCTGATGAACGACGCATCCGGCCTCGTCGCGCTGAAGTTCGCGATCGCGGCGGCGCTGACCGGCGCGTTTTCGCTGCGCGACGCCTCGGTCAGCTTCGTGATTATCGCGCTGGGCGGCCTCGCAGTCGGCGCGGCGGTGAGCGCGATATTCAGCTTCGTGTCGGCGCACTTCCTCTCTCTCGTCGAAGAGGGCGACCCCGCCCCCGGCATCGTGATGACGCTGCTGATTCCGTTCGCCGCCTACCTGACCGCCGAGCGCTTCGATCTGTCGGGCATCCTCGCGGCGGTGGCGGCCGGCATGATGATGAACTACGCAAGCATCGCGAATACGTGGCAGGCGACCTCGCGCGTGCGGACCACGAGCACATGGACGATGATCGAGTTCGTCTTCAACGGCATGGTGTTCATCATGCTCGGGCTGCAGTTTCCGCACATCCTCGGGCGCGCGCTGCTCGACGCGCACGAGACCGACGACGCGCAGGTCGCGCTGCTGATCGGCTACATCGTCGCGGTGGCGTTCGCGCTCTATGCGATGCGCTTCGTGTGGGTATGGCTGCTGCGCTGGTTCGCAAGCCGCGGCGCGGCCAAGCAAGGCGTCACGAACGCGGTGCCGGGGCTGCGCATGGTGTCGGTCACGACGGTGGCCGGCGTGCGCGGCGCGGTGACGCTGGCGGGCGTGCTGTCGCTGCCGGAGCTGCTGCCGAACGGCACACCGCTGCCGGGGCGCGATCTGGCGATCTTCATCGCCTCGGGCGTGATCCTGCTGTCGCTGCTGGTGGCGGTGGCTGCGTTGCCGCTGCTGCTGCGCGGCTGGCGGCGCGGCAAGGACCCGCACGCGGCCGAGGAAGCGCTCGCGCGCACGCTCGCCGCGCAAGCCGCGATTCGCGCCATCGACGATATTCACGATACCGAGTGCGCGGACCTCGAAGAATCGGCGCAGGCGTATGCGACCGACGTGACCGCGCGCGTGATGGACCTGTACCAGCGCCGCCTCGCGACGCTCGACTGCGAACAGGAACCGCGCGAACTCGCGCGGCGCGCCGACGCGCTCGAATTCCACATGAAGCTCTCGGCGATGCGCGCCGAACGCAAGGAGTTGCTCGAATTGCGCAGCAGCCAGCAGATCAACGACGAGACGCTGAACAAGCTGATGCGCGAGGTGGATCTGTTGGAGACGGCGCTGACGGCGCGCAAGAGGTAGCGGCTCGGGCGCCTGGGTGACGGCGGCGGCCGTCGGGCCGCTCGCCGGCTCCGATATCGGCAAGGCCGGCTGTGCGCGCTGAGCGGCGCGGGCCGTCACCGACGGCGAGCGGCAGCCAGCGCCGCCGGCACCGCCCAGAAGAAGCTCAGGCCACCGGCCCTTGCGTCGGCTTCCTTCTCAGAAGCGCATACAGGATGATCGCGCCGAACGTCGCGGTGCCGATGCCGCCAAGCCCGAAGCCGCCGAGCTTCAGCGAGAAGTCGCCGGCGCCGAGCACGAGCGTGACGGCCGCGACGATCAGGTTGCGGTTATCGGAGAAGTCCACCTTGTTGACGACCCAGATGCGCGCGCCCGTCACCGCGATCAGCCCGAACACGACGATCGACACGCCGCCCAGCACCGGCCCCGGAATCGTCTGGATCACCGCGCCGAATTTCGGCGAGAAGCCGAGCACGAGCGCGATCAGCGCGGCGATCACGAACACCAGCGTCGAGTAGATTTTCGTCACCGCCATCACGCCGATGTTCTCGGCGTAGGTCGTCATGCCGGTGCCGCCCGCGAAACCGGACACGATCGTCGCGAGCCCGTCGCCGAGAAACGCGCGGCCGACGTAGCGGTCGAGGTTCTGCCCCGTCATCGCGCTGACCGCCTTGATATGGCCGAGATTTTCGGCGACGAGGATCACCGCGATCGGCGTGAGCAGCGTCATCGCGTGCGAGTCGAACACCGGCGACATGAAGTGCGGCATGCCGAACCACGCGGCGTTCGCGACGACCGCGAAGTCGATCGGCTT
This sequence comes from Paraburkholderia sp. Ac-20336, assembly GCF_017105025.1. Lineage (NCBI taxonomy): Bacteria > Pseudomonadati > Pseudomonadota > Betaproteobacteria > Burkholderiales > Burkholderiaceae > Paraburkholderia > Paraburkholderia sp. Ac-20336. Next base: position 51,993 of record NZ_JAAGPS010000040.1, read on the forward strand.
GCCCATGCCGAGACCGTTGGTGACGATCGCGTAGATCGCGTAGGCGAGCAGCAGGCCGATCAGGATCAGGAGACGCTGCAGCATGCCGCGCGTGAACACCGCGACCGCGCCGACGCACAGCACGGTCACGAGCGCCATCCACGAATCGAAGTTGCTGCCGCTCACGCCGTGCACGGCGATCGGCGCGAGGTTCAGGCCGATCACGCAGACGATCGCGCCGGTTACGACCGGCGGCATCAGCGTTTCGATCCAGCGCGTGCCGACCGCCGAGACGATCAGCCCGACCACCGCATACGCGACGCCGCACGCGATGATGCCGCCCAGCGCCACCGGGATGTTCTGATTCGCGCCGTGGCCGCCGTAGCCGGTCACCGCGATCACGAGGCCGATGAACGCGAAGCTCGAACCGAGATAGCTCGGCACGCGGCCGCCGACCAGCACGAAGAACAGCAGCGTGCCGATCCCCGACATGAAGATGCACAGGTTCGGATCGAAGCCCATCAGGAGCGGCGCGAGCACGGTCGAGCCGAACATCGCGACGACGTGCTGGATGCCCATCGCGAACATCTGCGGCCATGCGAGCCGTTCGTCGATGCCGACGATGCCGCCCTCGGCGGCGGCAGGCTGGCGGCGCCAGCGGGGGAAATAGGATTCGGCCATCGCGGGGGTTCTCCTCTTGGTCGGCTCGGTGTGGGTGGGGTGTGCGCCGCACGGCGGCATCTCGCGCGCGCGGGCGGGGTCCAGCAAAGTCACGCGCGAGTTTACGGAGCGCAATCAGGACTGGCAAGCGCCGTCGGCGCGCGCCTCAGCTTACGCCGCGCCCGTCCGTGGCCGGCGTCGCTGCGGCGCCGTTCGCCGCCGCCGTGTCGGCCGACGCGCGGTCCATCATCACGCGGTTGCGGCCCGCATCCTTCGCGCGGTAGAGCGCCTCGTCGGCGGCGTCGACGAGCGCG